>JANLWV010000325.1:0-2775 GCA_031364765.1 Vicinamibacteria bacterium | reverse complement strand
CTGGATCACGCCTTTCCACAACATCGCGGGCATGCTGGCTGAATCTGCCAGCGCGCGCCTCGCCACACCGATGTTCATGCACCCCGACCAGTTGAGGGGCGGTCCGCGCGGCCTGCCCGAGTATGAGCCGCAGACCACTATGCCGAGCCTGTGGCCAGGCGGCTGGTGGCGAGTGCGCGACATCGTCGAGCAGCAGAAGATCGTGGCGTGGTCGGTGGTGGATCTCGCGGCGCGCAACCGCGAGACCGTGCTGTGGAATATGTATCTAAAGGGCGCACGGCAGACCGAACGCGGCGCTTCCGGCGCGGTGAGGGCGTACGCGATCGCGGCGGCGCAGCACGACGCGCTGACCGTGAGGAAGCTGGTGAACATGCTCCTCGATTCCGGGGTTGAAGTTCATCAGGCGAAGTCGCAGTTCTTCGCGGACGGGCGGGTCTACGGACCGGGCTCGTTTGTGGTCACCATGGCGCAGCCCAAGATGGGTCTCGTGCGCTGGATGCTCGGTCGCACTTTTTATCCGGACAACTCCTACACCCGTGACCTGGAAAAGAATCCGATTCGCCCGTACGACATGTCCACCGACACCTTCGGCGAGTTCATGGGAGTAAGGAGCGATCCTGTCCGCGAGAAGATCTCTGCGGACCTCGCGAAGGTCACGGCCAGGGCGCCCCTTGTCGGTGTGGTCGCGGCGAGCGCTCCTTTGGGCTACCTCCTCGACGGCCGGCTGAACGACAGCTTCCGCGCCGTGAACCTTCTCCTCGACAAGGGAATCTCCGTCCGTCGGGCCGGCCAGCCGAGTGCTGATGGCAACGTCCACACCGGCGATTTCCTGGTGGCTTCCGGGGACGTCTCGGCGATCGCGAAACAAAGCGGCGTCGATTTCCCGGCCCTCAAGGCCGAGGTCACATCGGGCGCTTACGAGATCCGCAAGCCCCGGGTGGCCATGCTCCAGCGATATGGCGGCGGCAACATGGATGAGGGCTGGACGCGCCTGCTCTTCGAGCAGTTCAGTATGCCGTACAAGTCGATCATGGACGCCGAGATCAAGGCGGGCGGCCTGGAAGCGAGATACGACGTCATCGTTCTTCCGGCAGACTCCGTGGCGGCCATGACCGGTGAACGTCCGCCGGCGGGTACGGGTGGCGGCGGTTTTGGGGGCGGACCGGACAACACTCCTCCAGAGTTCAAGAGCGGCTTCGGCGCCGATGGCGTGAAAGCGCTTCAGACGTTCGTGCAGAAGGGCGGGACGCTCGTGGCCTTCGCCCAGGCCGGCGATCTTCCGATTCAGCGCTTCTCTCTGCCCGTGCGCAACATCGTGGCCGGCCTGCCGTCGAAAGAGTTCTGGTCGCCCGGGTCGACGCTCCGCGTTCGCTACCACAACTCGAACCCGCTGGTGTTCGGCATGCCCGAGGAGGGCCTGGCTCTCTTCATGGCTGGAAGCCAGGTCTATGAAGTCACGTCGACCGAGAACAGCCAGGACGTCGAAGTCCTGGCAACGTATATCGATCGCGACATCCTTCAGAGCGGCTGGCTCCTCGGCGAGCAAGTGATCGCGAAAAAGGCGGCAGCGGTCTCGGTGAAGCACGGCGTGGGCAGGGTGGTTCTTATTGGTTTCCGCCCCCAGAACCGCGCCCAGACCCACGGCACGTTCAAGCTCGTCTTCAACGCCCTCCTGAACGCCCCGCCAGCGAAGTGACGGAAGCCCGATGAGACGCAGGCTTCCGTCACCCCGGCGAAAGCCGGGGTCCACCCCCAAGCACCAAGCCTCTCTTTCCGCCCCGTTCCCGATCCCGATCCCGACCCCGTCCCCGGCCGTTCCGGGGTTCCGTCCCGCAGGCATCCTCGTTGTGGCCCGCGAGGCCGGTCATCGAGTGTGTGCGCCGCGGCGGGGACGGCGGGTGCGTCGGCACTGTGATTCCATCTCGTCGATTCGTGTGCCTCCTTACCCGCCTCGATGAGTGCAAACCCGCGAAACGGCGCTCGGCGACTCGCGCTCAACGCCCCGCTCGCGTGCGCACCCACTCGACGCCCCGCCTCGCTCCATCTTCGATCGACCTCGTCCGACCCGTCACCGAAACCGAGCCTCAAGCCGCGCCAGCATCTGCGCCGCGCGACTGAACAACTCCCGAACCCGCACGCCGTCCCCGGCCCCGAACCCGATCCCGATAACCGAAGCCAGATCCACAACGGCGACGCACTCAATCGCGCTGCCACGGGCGATCTCGTAGTGCCGACGCTTGATGCCACGAGAACGGGAGCCGAATCCCTCGGCCGCGTTGAGAACGACAGAAGATGACGCACGAAGCAACTGATCCCGAAGGTTCGCAGTGAGAGCTCCACCGATCCCCGAACTCAAACGACAAGCTTCAAGCGACACGCGATAGACGTCGAACGATTCAAGCGATAGGGGCACGGTCCGATCGCGATCCGGCGAGCCGCCTCCGTCGGGCGCGGAAACGACGGGAAGGGCCGGCGCGACGGATGCAGCGAAGGTGGGCTTGGCAATCATGATGGACTCCGATAGTTCCGAAACCGCGACCATCGCGGCCTCACCCCCTGGGCCGCGATGGTTCGGGACTCACAGTCCACCTTGACGCCAAGCCCATCGCAGCCTGCATCCGTCGTGACGGCCCGTCGAGGCTCGATCATCCGCGCGGAACCTCCAACCGCCAAATCTGAACCCGTCGGTCAGGGACTGGGGCCAATGACTTGGGCGATCGGCATCGGCGTCCGGTTCGGGGTCCGGTTCGGGGCCGGGGTCGGGGTCGGGCTCGG
>JANLWV010000155.1:0-2949 GCA_031364765.1 Vicinamibacteria bacterium | reverse complement strand
CATCGAACCAACCACGACACCCGCCGCGTCGTAGACGTTCAGGAGTTCGTGGATGTGTTCGCTCAATCAGCTCTTCGCACGGGTAAGGAACTGGAACAGTACGCGGCGCATGAAAGCAGGCATGCACTCATCCAGGAGAGGGACGGCGGTCGTGGCTCCGGGCTCGTTCCAGACATTGGTGGGCCCGGTGACATCCCAAAGAAGGTCGGCCCCCTTGAGGCCCGCTGCGGTCAAAGCCTTGTCCACCTTCCCGCCGTTTTTGGCGAACCGGTTCGCGTGAACGCGGGTGCGGTCCGGGAAAGCTCCGACATCGAAGGGCCCAGCACCCGGGAAAAGGCTTTCGAGGCCGAGGACGGCCACGCCGAAGGAGTGGTTGTCGCGGATCTCGTTCTCGGTCACTTCGGTATCGTCGGCGGCCAGAATGAACACGCCACTGCCCGACGGCACCTTCGCCACAATCGCCGCCTTATCGGCGAAGTTTTCATGGTTGTTGCCGATGATCCGGTTCAGAGCCACGCGGGTACGCTTCGCTTCCTTCGAGGGATTGCCGGGAAGTGCGAAGACCAGAATGCCGCCCGCGTTGTCGTAGACGTGATTGCGCTCGACCCGGGCGTCGACCGAGTTCTCGATCTCAATCCCGGTCACGTTGCCGTGGACGACGCAGTCCTCGACCACCACGCCCTTCGACTGGCCGACGTAGATGCCGGCGTCGCGGGCGCCCATGACCTCGACCTTCTGGACCTTGACGAAGGACGAGCGGACGGGATAGACGCCGTACAGCCCGGTGTCCTCGAGTTTCGAATCCCTGATAGTGAAGTTCGTCGTCTCCTGGGCGACCACACCGTTGCCAGCGTAATGACGGACTTCGAAGTTCGACATGGTGAAGTCGCGGCCGGTGACGATGACCGCATCGGAGTGAACGCCGTGGCCATCGAGTGCGGGCCGGGTGGCGGGCGTGCCGTCGCCACCGATGAGGGTGATCTTGTCGGTGTCGATGGTGATCGATTCGTAGTACTCACCCGGCTGAACGCGGATCACCGAACCGGGGGCGGCGCGGTCGATCGCCTGCTGGATCGACCCTCCCGGGCTGACCACGAACTCGCCCCTCCTGGGAACAACCTTGAGGCGTTGGCCTGCGTTCGCCCGGGCGATCTCGGCCCGCGCGGGATTCCTGAGCCGCACCACCACGGGCAACGTTGAGGGCACGCGCTTCGGAGAAACGGCGAGAGCGCTCTCATCCGTCAGGGCGGTCAGGAAGGCGATCAGGTCGAGCCGCTGCTGGTGCGTGAAGTTGATGGGCCGGATCTTGTCGTCAAGGTTGGGAGTCTTGAAGCCCAGGCCGGGGCCGCCGCCCTTGGAATAGAAGTCGAGCACTTCGTCAAGGGTCTGAAAACGGCCGTTGTGCATGTAGGGCGCGGTGAGCGCCACGTTGCGCAGGGTCGGCACCTTGAAAGCGCCCTTCAATCCCGGACTTCCGCCAATGTCTCCCCGGCCCCGATCCTCAGCCTCGTCGTCGAGCTTCGGCACGCCGATCACCTTGAAGTTCGGACTGGAGAACGTGGGCAAAGAGTGGCACTCGAAACACCGGGCCTGCCCGGAGCGGAAAACATCGAAACCGCGACGCTGCGGCAAGGTCAGAGCGCTGCGGTCCCCGGCCACGTAGCGATCGAACGGCGACCGGGACGAGATCTGGGTGCGCTCGAAAGCGGCAATGGCTTTGGTGATGTTCTGAAGGTTGATCGACGAACCCATGTGTCCGCCGAAGGCCTGATCGAACATGGACTGATATTCGGGCAGGGTGGCCATCTCGCTCGAAAGATTGGCGTCGGTTTCGGCCATCTCTTCGGGCGCGGTGATCGGGTTTCGGGCCTGGTCTTCGAGGTCTTTCGCACGACCGTCCCAGAACTGCGTCTGGTTGAACGCAGCGTTCCAGATGGTCGGCGCGCCTCGACGGATGACCCGCCCGCCGGTTCGGTGGGGGCCCAGGCCCTTTCCGCCTTCGCCCATCGCCTTGCCCCGGCCATCGGTGTAGCCAAAATCGGGATGGTGGCACGTGGCGCAAGACATGTCGTTCCTTCCCGAGAGAACGGGGTCGTAGAAGAGCAGCCGGCCGAGAGCCGCGCGTCGGGCGAAACTCGCATCGGTGATCGAATTGTCGGGGCGCTGAGGCATGTCGGGCCACGCGCTGGCGAGTCCTCCTGGTCCACTCGGGCCCGCGGTGTTCGGAGTGCCCTCGCTGTCCACGGGGAGAGAAAGGGACGCGACGACGGCGACGACCGCGATAGGAAGGCCGACGAGCACCGCGATGATCGAAGCGATGATCTTTCGACCTCGCGGCCGGGGCCGGGGCGCAATCCGCGGCGTTCGCGGCAGCGGCGCGTAGGTCTTAGCTGGTTTCGGCGGCGAGGGCATGCTCTCCCCGTTCGGCTCCCAGACGCGTCAACAGCCACCGCCCCTGGACCAGGACCCAGAGAGCGCTCACGAATCCGGCCACATAGAAGACGTTCTGATAGGCCGACATCGGATCCGCGGGGTTGCGAAAGGTCGCCACCAGCACGCCTCCGCACAGCGGTCCCAGGAGCATTCCGAGAGCGCCCGCCGTGTTCACCAGCGCCATCATGCGCCCCCGCGATTCGGAAGGAACGAGGGTCGCCGCGTAGCACAACACTGTGCCGTACATGAACGAAGAGGCCAGGCCCGCCGCGATCATCGAGAGCGGGAGCAGTCCCTTCGGGACCACGGCCAGGGACGCGATGGCGAAACCGTAGAAGAGTGTTCCGAGACCAAGCAGGGCGGCGCGGGGCACGCGGTCGCCCATCCGGCTCGCCGGATACATGAACAACGCGAAAGGCAGCATCAGCATCGAATACAGAAGCCCGATGCTGCGGTCGGACAAACCGTGGATCCGGCTGGCGAAGAGCGCGAAGGTGACGATGATGAGGCCCACGG
>JANLWV010000264.1:0-9709 GCA_031364765.1 Vicinamibacteria bacterium | reverse complement strand
CGGAGAGAAGGCCCAGAACGAGGGCGTCGCCATCGCTCAGGACGCCCTTCGGGCCGGCGCCGACCTGGCCCAGGGTGTTTACGTCATGCCACCTTTCAACCGCGTCGATCTGGCCCTTCGCGTGGTCGAGATTCTGCGTTAGCCGCGGACCCACCATGGTTCTGGCTCTGGCCTTGGGCATAGCACTTCCGCTCCTCGGTGGCCAGGCCCCGCCGATCAAGCCGCGTGTACCCCTCACCTTCGCGGCGGAGGCGCGGACCGTGAATCTCACGGTAACGGTTCGCGGCGCGGACGCCAAGCTCCTGAAGGATCTCGTGGCCGCGGACTTCACGGTCTACGAAGACGAGAAGCCCCAGCAGATTCAGTTCTTCGCCCGCGTCTTCGACCCAGGGAGGGCCGACGACGAGGGCCAGGAGGGCGCTCCCGATCCGACCGCGATCGACCTGGGCATGCTCTTCGACACCAGCACCAGCATGGCCGAGGTGTTGAGATTGTCGCAGAACGCCGCCAGTTCGTTCCTCGAGTCGATCCCGCGCGCGCGTGAACTCACCACGGTGTTCTTCGACTCCGACATTCGCCTTTCCAGATTCAACAGCGAATCCCAGCAGGGCCTGTTCGACCGAATCCAGAAGGCGAAGAGCGGCGGAGACACGCTGCTGTACGACTCGATCGCCGTGTATCTCTCCCGAATCTCCGACGATCCGGGTCGCAAGATCGTCGTCCTGTTCACCGACGGCGAGGATTCAAAGAGTCTGGTCACGGTAAGCGAATTGAAGGACCTGGTCAGATCGAGCATAGTCACGATCTACCCCATCGTTTTTGGAGGGAAGTACAGCAACGCGAGCGCCCGGATGCAGGCGAACGTCCTGATGAAGGAGCTGGCGGAACTCACCGGCGGCGAAGTGTTCACGCCGAAGACCTTCAAGGATCTCGGCCCGATCTACGATGGCCTCCTCGACGAACTCGCCGCGCAGTACGTCATCGGATACATCCCTCCGGGCGATCTCGCCCCGGGTGAACATCGCCTGCGCGTCGAAGTGAATCGCACCGGAGCGAAGGTCCGGCATCGCCGCGGCTATCGCGTGGCGCCTCCGGAGAAGCGGTAGAGGCAACCGGCCGATTAAGATCCTTTCCGTGGCCACCTTCGACGAGTTCCTGAGTCTCGACCTGCGGGTCGGCACCGTGCTCTCGGCCGAGCCGCTTCAAGGCGCCCTCAAGCCCGCTTACCGGATGGAGATCGACTTCGGTCCGGAGATCGGAACGAAGCGCTCGTCCGGCCAGTACGTCGTGAACTACAAACCCGAAGACATGGTCGGCCGCCAGGTGATTGCGGTGGTCAACTTTCCTCCGCGACGAATCGCCGGTTTCATGTCTGAAGTGCTGGTTCTAGCCGCCCCCGATCCGTCGGGCGCTCATGTCCTTCTTTGCGTCGAACGCGCGGTCCCGAATGGCGGCCGGATCTCGTGAAGGCTGGCGCGCCCGCCCGAAAGAAGTCGAAGGAGACTCTGGTCCTGAACCGCCGCTCCCTCGCCGCCGCCATCACTTCGATGGCGAAGGCGATTAGAGCGGACCAGAGGGACGCGACGGCGATCGCCATTGTGGGAATCCAGAGCCGCGGCGTTCCCCTGGCCGCCCGGCTCGCCCACGCCCTTCGGTCGCGAACGGCCAGGAAGATTGACCTCGGTTCTCTCGACATCACTCTCTACCGCGACGATCTGTCGACCGTGGGCACCAGGCCCGTTCTCAAGGCTACGAACATTCCTTTCTCGATCGACGGTCGCACCGTGATCCTGGTCGACGACGTTCTCTTCACCGGTCGAACCATCCGCGCCGCCCTCGATGAGCTGGTCGACTTCGGCCGGCCCGCACACATCGCCCTCGCCGTCCTGATCGACCGCGGCCACCGTGAACTTCCGATTCAAGCGGACTACGTGGGCAAGACGGTCAAGACCGCAAGCACAGACCGGGTCGATGTCCGGCTCACCGAAATCGACGGCAAAGACGAAGTGGTCCTGGTGAAGCGATGAGCGACCTGAACATCGGGGCCCGGACGAGCGGAGAGCGATTTACTCGCTCGCAGCGAGGGGGGTGCGGGGGGCTGAGCAGGCTGGCGAATGGCATTGCGGCCCCCTGCCTCAACAAACAATGAACGAGGTTGCGGCCCCCCAGCTCACATGGACTCGAAAGCATCTTCTCGGCATCGAGCCTCTTTCGGTCGAGGAGATCACCCTCGTTCTCGACACCGCGGTTCAGATGCGGGAGATCATGGACCGGCCCATCAAGAAGGTTCCGACCCTGCGCGGACGCACGGTGGTGAATCTCTTCATGGAGCCGTCCACCCGGACCCGCGCGTCGTTTGAGATGGCGGAGCGGATTCTCTCCGCCGATTCATTGTCGATTCAGGCCGCGGGTTCGAGCGTCTCCAAGGGCGAAAGCCTTCTCGACACGGTCAAGAATCTCGAAGCCATGACCCCGGACGTGATCGTAGTCCGCCACTCCTCCGCGGGGGCTGCGAACTTCCTGGCCCGAAGCTGCAACTCTCGGATCGTGAATGCGGGCGACGGCGCTCACGAGCATCCAACCCAAGCCCTCCTCGATGCCTTCACTCTGCGCCAGGCCAAGGGCCGGATCGCGGGCCTGAAGGTTTCAATTGTGGGCGATGTGCTTCACTCGCGCGTGGCCCGCTCCAACCTCCACCTGCTGACGAAGATGGGCGCCGAGGTCACCCTGTGCGCTCCGCCCACTCTTCTGCCCCAGGAGTTCTCGTCGCTCGCGAATCTCACCTGGCGCCTCGACGAAGCCATCGAGGGCGCGGACGTGATCATGATGCTTCGCCTTCAGCAGGAGAGGATGACCAGCGCTTTCATCTCCACCGTCCGCGAGTATCACGCACACTACGGCCTGACCCTGGCGCGGATCGACAAAGCGAAGAAGGATGTGGTCGTGCTTCACCCCGGGCCCATGAATCGGGGGGTGGAAATCGCGAGCGACGTGGCCGACTCGAAATCGTCGCTCATCCTCGATCAGGTCACCAACGGCGTCGCGGTGCGGATGGCCGTGCTTTACCTCCTGCTCGGGGGCGGCCGCGAGTAGCGGCTTCAATCCCTTGGTCCAAGGAAACAAAATGCCTCAAGCTCTTCTGATTCGCGGCGGCCGGGTCATCGACCCGTCGAAGAACCTCGACACCCGCGCGGATGTGCTCGTCGAAAACGGCCGGATCGCTCAGATCGGCGAGGGCCTCAAGGCGAAAGGGGCCGAGGCCTTCGACGCATCGGGTTGCGTGGTGACGCCTGGCTTCATCGACCTTCACACCCATCTGCGCGAACCGGGTCGAGAAGACAAGGAGACGCTCAAAAGCGGCGCCCTGGCCGCGGCGGCGGGAGGCTTTACCGCGGTGTGCGCCATGCCCAACACCACGCCGGTGAACGACTCGGCCTCCACCACCCGGTTCATCGTCGAAACCGCGAAGCGCGAGGCGGTGGTCCGCGTTTATCCGATCGGCGCGATCACCCGCGGTTCGATGGGCGAGGAACTTTCGGAGTACGGCGACTTGAAAGCCGCCGGCTGCATCGCGGTCTCGGATGACGGACATCCCGTCCAGAATGCCCGCGTCATGCGTCGCGCTCTCGAGTATGCGCGTACGTTCGGCCTGCCCGTCATCGACCATTGCGAGGACCTGGAACTTTCCAAGGGCGGGGCGATGAACGAAGGCCCAGTGTCGGTCTCGATGGGAATCCCGAGCGCGCCCGGGGTGTCCGAAACCATCATGGTCGAACGCGATGTCCTGCTCGCGGAGTTCACAAGATCGCATGTCCACATCGCCCACATCAGCACCGCGGGTGCGGTGGATGCGGTGCGACGAGGGAAGGCGCGAGGCGTCCGGGTGACCGCTGAAGCGACACCCCACCACCTCGTTCTCACCGACGAAGCGGTGCGCGCTCACGACTACGACCCGGTGACGAAAATGAACCCCCCGCTGCGATCCGACGACGACCGGAAAGCGGTCATCGCGGGGCTCCTCGACGGCACCATCGACGCCATCGCCACCGACCATGCGCCACACACCACCGAAGAGAAGATCTGCGAGTTCGACTGCGCGGCCTTCGGCATCGTGGGTCTCGAGACCGCCTTCGCGCTTTGCCATGACGGCCTGGTCAAGCCGGGAACGCTGGACCTGACGCGCCTGGTGCGGCTCCTCTCCACCGGGCCGGCGCGCGCCCTCGGCCTGCCCGGCGGAACGCTGGAAAAAGGCCAGCCCGCGGACATCACGATCTTCGATCCCGCCGAGGTTCGAACCGTGAAGCCGGAGTCGTTCCGAGGCAAGAGCCGAAACTCGCCTTTCCTCTCCATGACCCTGACCGGCTGGCCCGTCGCCACGATCGTAGGTGGAGTGATTGTGTTCAGGTCGAGGTAAGGCCCCGCGGCGGTGTGGGGGCGCGCATCTATTCCGCCCGCAGGTTGTCGAAAGACGGCGTTTCCGACGCTCCGTAGAAACGACTTCGTTTGTACGCCGCCGTGATGTCGTCCCAGAACACGGAGGCTGCGGCGGTTAAAGGAACAGCCAGCAGCAGGCCGGCGAAGCCGAAGTACTCGCCGCCCAGAAGCAGGACCAGGATCACCACGATCGAGTGAAGGCCGAGGCTCTCGCCCACGATTTTCGGCGAGAGCACGTAGATGTCGCCGAACTTGCCGATCAGAAAAACCACGGTGATCCAGAAGAGCGTATTGGGCCCGCAGTCAGAGGCCCAGGCGATGACCAGCGCCAGCGGCAGGCCGGCGACGAAGGCCATGAACGGAACCAGATTGAAGAAGCCGATCGTGAAACCGACCGCCAGACCCAAAGGCACGCCGAGGACGGAGAGCGCCACCCCGTAAAAGATTGCCAGAATGAGACACACCGTGAGTTGACCGCGCACAAAAGCGGCGAGCAGCACATCCACCTCGCGCAACCGGCCGACCAGCCACGGCCTGATCCGCGGCGGGATGTACTCCACGATTCCCGCTCGAACGCGGTTCATGTCGTAAAGCAGGTACCCGGCAAAGACCGGGACCACAAAAAGATGGATGAAGAGAGTGATGAAGTTGAATGTGCTTTCGAGTGCAAACCGGAGCAGTTGGGTCACGGGGGCGAGAAGGTCGGGAAGTTTCTCCTTCAGCTTCTCTTCGATCACCGAACGAATCTGGCTGCTCTCGTCCGGATAACGCAGGTTGACCTTCTCCAGCAGCGGCTCCACCCGCGTCCTCACGTTCTGAATCATCCGGGGCACGCTCCGGGCGGCCTCGTCCGCCTGCGAGATCAACGCGGGAATGGCCAGCAGCAGAATCACCACCCCGATGGTGGCGACACTCGCCAGGGTAAGCAAAACCGAGATCGCCCGCGGGTCGAGCCCCCTGCCCAGGAACGGCAGGCGGGCAAGCGACGGCGCCACCCGCGATTCAAACCGATTCAAGGAGGGGTTCAGGAAGTACGCGATGGCGAAGGCGGCCAGGAACGGCGTCAGGCCGGGCAACATCCGCGCGAAGGCGTAGACCAGAAGCAGGAGGAGGAGCAGGAGGAGAACGGTTCGCAGCCAGGGAGGAGAGTCCTTAAGGATCACGGCTGACCTCGCTGAACTTTCGGGACGAGGCGCGATAGAGGTAGTGGAGACCTGACCCCACGGTCAGGACGCCGGTGGCGACAAAAACAATGTCGAGGGCGTACTTCGGGAAGGGCGTGAGGTTCGCGGCGAAGGTCAGGGCCACACACGTCATCTGGGCCGCCGTGCTGACCTTTCCGAGGCGGCTCGGCGCGAACCCCCGAAGGTTCGAGACAAAGGCAATGGCGAGGGAACTCACCACGATGATGGCGTCGCGAGCGAGAACGATTACGGTGAGCCACTTCGGGATGTGCACCGGGACGGAGTCCGCGAAGGACAGGGCCACATACGCGGAACCGAGAAGCATTTTGTCGGCCAGGGGATCGAGAATCGCCCCGAGCGCCGTCCGCTGCTTGTAGAACCGGGCGATCAGACCATCGAAGGCGTCGGTGATCGCACCGAAGACGAAGACGAAGATCGCCTCCCGTAGACGTCCGTCAAGAGTCAGGGCCACGAGCACGGGAGCGCAGATCATCCTCAAAATGGTGAGTTGATTGGGAAAACCGAGGATGGGTTCGGGCATGGAATCTAGACCGGGCGGCGCTGAGAACCGCTGTCGCGGAACGAGATGACGTCGTGGCCGGAGGTGCGGGGCGATCCCTTGACGATGGTAAAAGTTATGGAGACGCCGAGATCCATCAGCATTTCAACCGTGCCGGTCGACTCTGCCCGCGTTCCCCCGAAAAGAATCCCGTCGCTCGTAGGGGTGATCCCTACCGCGCAATTGCGCCCCGCCCGTTTCGCCCGATAGAGGGCACGATCCGCGAGTCGAACCACGCCCTCCGGCTGGGGCTCCGCGCCCTCGACCGAAAACGGATACGCGGCAAAACCCAGCGACGTGGTGATATGAATGCCGCCTTGAGGTCCAATCGGATAAGGCTCCGAGGAGATCGCCGACATCATCCGGGACGCCATCTCCGGCGCTTCATTTCTCTGACAATCAAGAGAGAGAACCAGAAACTCCTCTCCTCCCCAGCGGATCAGGCGGTCGGTCTTCCGAAGGAGCGTCGCCAGCCGGTGCGCGGTCTCTTTCAACACCAAGTCTCCTCCGGCGTGGCCGAAGAGGTCGTTCACCGTCTTGAAGCGGTCCAGATCGAGCAGAAAGAAGACGGCGTCGCGGTTGGGATCGCCACTTGAATGCCGTTCGTCGAAACGACGTTTCAACAGGCGAAGTTCGTCCTCGACCACCTCCGAAAAATAGCGACGATTCCGGAGGCCGGTCAGGACGTCGGTGAGTGAAAGCTCCTGAAGTCTCTGGTTAGCGACCTCCAGATCGGCACGACCCGCTTTTACCGCGGCAGCGAGGTGCAGCCGCTCCTGTTCGATCGCCCGCACCCTTCGTTGATAAACGAAATAAGCGGCGCCCAGAGCCAGAAACACCGCCGCCGCCCTGGCCGGCCAGGATTCCCACGGATACGCCTCGGCCAACACCTCGACCGTGACGGGGCTTGACGTTCGTCCGTAGCGATCCTGGGCCTCCACCTCCAGTTTGTAGGCGCCAGGGGCCACATTGGCGAGGGGAATGCGAGGATCGCTCGACCACGGCGACCACTCCTCGGTTTGACCCAGGAGGCGGTATCGATACAGGGCTTTCCGGGGAGCCACGGGATCGGAGAGCTCTGCGTGCAAGTCGAGAGAGTTGGGCCGCGGCCCAAGGACAAATGACGGCGCCGCGGGATCGAGGCGCAGGCGATTCGGTTCGGGCGGCGCGTTTGGCGGATCCAGAAGACCGACGCCGTTCAGCAGCGTGAACCACACCTGGCCGGCCCGGCCTTCGCGCAGGGCGAGATAGCGAAAATCCGAATCTTCAAGGTCGGCTGAGGTGAGGATGGTCTGCTCCACCCGGGCAGGATTCAGGCGGATCTGAGACAACCGGTCGCCGCCATGGGCGGCGAGGTAGTGCTCGCCCATCTTTTGCAGAGAGAGGACGGAGAGCCAGGAGATGCCCTCGGGGCCTTTCGACGAGACAATCTCGGTGCTCGTCCCCGAGGTGGAGAAGAACGCGGACTCGCCGTTTTCAAAGGTGACGACCACGCCGCCGTCGGGAGACGGTCCCACAAACTCGACGAGGCGCCGGTTGGGCAGGCTGACCGGGGTGACGCGCTCACTGACCGTATCGATCCTATCCATCGTGCCCTGGCGGCTGGCGACCCACAAAGAGCCCTGACCGTCCATCGCCGCCATCCAGGGTTCGCCGCTTGGGAACGGAATATTCTGCGCCTCAGATCCGCCCGGGGCCAGCCGGAAGACGCCGAAAGGCGAGATGGCCCAGACCGCCCCCCGGGCGTCCCGACGGATCGCGGTGACCTGGCGATCCCGCAAGGCCTCAAACCGCGGATCATGCCGAACCGCCATGACGCGGGCGACCCGGGAGGCTCTCGGCAGAAGAGCCACGCCACCGTCCATCGCGAAGAGCAGCCCGCCCGGAGGGTCTTCCTCGATCCCATTGATGGTCAGCGCGTCGAAGCCCTCGAATCCCGCCTCGCTCGTGGCCACCGGGTTCCCGAGGTTGTCGGTTCTGAAGTTCAGCACCCGACGTTCATTCGACACCCAGTGCACGCCGTTCCTGTCGATGTCGATCGATCGGAAGCCCTCGTTTCCGGCGCGGAGGAAACGGACCCCGCGGCCCAGCAGGAGCAGGTTGAGCCCGGCCTCGGCAGTCCCGACCCACAACTGACCTTCGCGGTCCGACAGCAGGGTCACCGCCGGAGCGCGGGCGCGGTCGTTGCGGGATTCGATCGGAACCAGGGCGCGTCCTTCCAGAGTGAAGACACCGGCATTGGAGCCCACAAAGACCCGCCCGGAAGGCGTCAGGGAAAGGGCACGATGCCCAGTACCCGCCCCCCTTGGAAAGGGCGCTGTTTCCACCACGCCGCCCTGGGCCACGGAGAGAACCGAGAGACCGCGGGAGGATGTGAAGTAGACCTTGCCGCGCGAGGTCGCGACGTGGTCGATGGTGACGAGGGCCGCGGTGGAGACCTGAAATTGAGCTGACGTCTGAAGCCGGCTGGCGAAAGGCGACAGGCGCAGCAGCCCCTGGTTCCGGGTCGAAACCCACAACGCGCCTTGGTCGTCGACCGCGAAGTCGGTGGCTTCGAAAGGGAGGGCGCCATCGATCCCGACCGCGAGCCATTGACCCCCGAAGTGCCGCAGCAGGGTGCGCTCGCCGGCCAGCGCCCACAGTGTGCCGTCGCGCGCGCTGGCGAACCGCCGGACCGCGAGTTGAGCGGCGGCCGGCGGAAGAACCACGGTCTCAAATCGGTTCCCGACCAGTCGGGAGATGCCGCCCGCCGTTCCCACCACGATCGCCCCCGACGGCTCTTCGGCGATGGCAAACACAGCGGAACGGGAGAGTCCTTGTTCGGGGCCGAAAATGCCAATGCTCGGTCCGCCCAGGTGGGCGAGACCGGCCCTCGTCCCCGTCCAGAGCCCGCCAAACCGGTCCTGATAGAGGCTCAACACCTGGACGGCGGGCAGCCCCTCGCGCAGGGAGAAGTTGGCGTCGGGAACGACAAACTCAAGCTTCGCGGCCAGAAGGAAGGCGGTCGCGAGGCTGGCCAACATGGTTCGTCTCAGTCTATCCACTGCGGCGGCGCATTCCTTCATCCGACCCACCGTCGTGGTGAAGCCAGGGGGTCCTGGGGGGACCCAAGCACCGGGACTCCGTCTCGCTTCCTGCGGCTCCCCCCGGAAAAAGAGCGAGCGAGCGAACGAAACGGACCACGCAGCACAGCCAAGCACCGGACGTCAGCGACACGCAGCGCCCGCCCAAAAGCCTCCCGTCCGCCTTCCCGCCTCTCCGTCATCCCGGCGAAGGCCGGGATCCTGCCGGAGAGCGGGCCGTTTGTGCGGGCGGAGATTTCCTAGAACGTTGGACAGCGGTTCCCCTTGGGGGCAGTACGAGTGGCTGCAACTAGGCGCAGATATGGGGCTTGTGAGGGGGGTAATGTAGTGGCGATCACGAGGGGCGTTGTGAAACGAAAGGTAGTTCGGGTACAGTCGAGGTGATGGAGGCTCCGCAGAAGGTTGTGCCGCTTCGGTTCAACACCGAAGGAGTGTCCGCGAGGTACTCG
>JANLWV010000258.1:0-6808 GCA_031364765.1 Vicinamibacteria bacterium | reverse complement strand
CATGGTGAAGGCCACGGCGCCCAGGGAGTAGAGATCGCTGCGAGGGTCGACGTCCTTCCCGGCCGCCTGTTCCGGGGACATGTAGAGCGGTGTCCCCACCACCTGTCCGAGTTGCGTCAGTTCCTCACCGGCGTCGAGGCCCTTGGCGGTGAGGAACAGACGCACCTCGGACAGGAGGTGGGGACACCGCTCTACATGTCCCCGGAACAGGCGGCCGGGAAGGACGTCGACCCTCGCAGCGATCTCTACTCCCTGGGCGCCGTGGCCTTCACCATGCTCGCGGGCCGCCCTCCCTTCGAGACGAAGACGATGCAGGAGGCCATTCTCAAGCGCCACACGGAGGACGCTCCGTCGCTCGCGTCTCTCGCGCACGGGATTCCCGCCGATCTCGGCGGCGCCGTGGACCGGTGTCTGGCTCGCGACCCCGAGAAGCGTTTCACGGACGCGCGCGCTTTCCGCCAGGCCGTGGCTCCCGACGCGCTGATGGAAGACGACCTCCCTGAACCCCTCGACACCCTGGACGGCAAGGCAATTCTATTTCTTGGCCTTCTGGTCGCGTTGGGCATCACCCTGCTCGCTGTGCTCGTTCACGAGGCGGAACTCGGCTACAGAACGACGCAAGGTGAACGAAGGCCCCCGGAAGACCTGACCATCCTGCTCTTGATCGGGTTGTTCACCGCCTTCGTCATGCAGACTCCCATTTTGAACTCGGCCGCGCGCTCGGCCAGGCGGCGCGGTTTCTCCTCCTCACAGATTCTCGGAGCTTTTTGCCGACAGCCCCGCTGGTGGCCGTGCTTCTGGTTCCCGCGGCGGTTTCGGCGAAAGGACGACGTGTGGGACCGGCTGCCCGAACCCTTCCGGTTCTGGCGCGTGCAGGCGACCATCTTCGTGGTCGACGCGGTTGTTTTTATCGGGGTCGTGTCCATTGGCCGACTCATGAACTTCGCGGACACCGAGGCGGCGGCGAAGCAGCTCGAAGCACTGGGTCTGGAGCGCTTGTTCTCGCTCTTCATCACGACCTTTAGGTGGCTCGTGTCAATTCAGGCGATCGTCCTTCTGCTCGTCATCTTCGCCGCGCCGATCGCGCTGCTCCTCTGCGCGCGCCTGATGCGCCGGCAGGGCTTCGACACCTACGACCTGCGCCGCGTCTCGCGCACGATGCTCATCGGTCCGACGTCCGACAAGACACCGTGGCGCAAACCCGAGGTGGCGCGTTTGCTTCTTCCCGGCAAGCCCCGCGAAAACGCCCTCGCGGCGGAGCCGCAGACGCCGACGGAAATCTCGCAGGCACTGGCCCGGTTGAGCGGTGAGTTAACCGGCGAGTCGCGCAGTCTGGCCGGGGAGGCGGCCGAGTCGGCCCGAAGGCTGGGAGCGTCGTTGACCAGCATCGATCGCGAGATCGCCCGCCTGACCGAGGAGCTGGATCAGAAGGAGTCCGAGCGTCTGAGAGACCGGATCAGCGCACTTGGTTCGGACCCCGCGGCAGACGACGCCGACCGTCTCGAACTTCGGGACCTGCTCCAAAAGCAGCTCGTGCTTCTGGAGCGTGGGGTTACCCGGCGCGAAGAGGCGGTGGCTCGCCGCGCACGTCTTGTGGAGGTGCTGGCCGGGCTGTGGCAGGCCGCCCGTCGCCTGCGCGCGGTGACGGACGCCGCCGCCCCTGATCTTCTGCGCCAGGCGCTGAGCCAGTCCCGCGCGGCGACGGGCGATGTCGCGGCTGAGGGTGTCTCGTCCACCTCCGTGACCGTCGATAGGGTTTGAGGTTCGACCAACCTCTCCAGGCGATCAAAGGGAATCGTCGGTTGCCCTTATGGGGCGCTCCCCTCTAACGTCAATATCGGCCATGCCTCATCCCGTTCTTCATGTATGCGACAAATTCGGGGTCAAGGGATCCAGCATTCACGGGGTCTCGAGACTCTTTGCGTGGTGGTTTCCGCGGTACGACCGGGCGCGCTACGTGCCGCACCTTGCCGGTCTCAAGAATGAGGATGAGGCGTCCCGCGCGCTCCGAGCGGAGGGAGTTCCGGCTCGGATGCTGGGCCGGACCGCCTTCGACCCGCGCCTCATAGGCGATATTGGGCGAGAGATCCAGCGCACGCGCGCGAAGATTCTCCACGTTCACGGATACGCGGCCTCAAACTTCGGGCGGATCGCGGCGCGCATCGCGCGCATTCCCCTGGTACTCCACGAGCACTTCGCCGATCCGAAGATGCCTGCCTATCAGAAGGTTCCGGATCTGCTGCTCCGCGACCTCATCGGCCGGGCCATCGCGGTCAGTCAATCGACCGCCGATTTTCTGATCCGCGATCGCTTTGTTCCCGAGGACCGCGTCAACGTGGTGTTCAACGGGGCGCCGCTCGATCAGTTCGCGCCCAGGTCCCGAGACGAAGGCTACGCCGTTCGCGCCGAACTCGGCATAGAGATGACGGCTCCGGTGATCACGACCATCGGTCGCCTCAACGCCCAGAAAGGGCACGCCACACTCATCGCCGCGGCCGGCCGCGTGGTCGCGCGCGTGCCCGCCGCGCGATTCCTGATCGCCGGAGATGGCGACCTGCTCGATTCCCTGAAGGCTCAGGCGGCGGCCGCCGGTGTTTCCGAGGCGGTCGTGTTCGCGGGCCATCGGAAGGACATTCCCGAGATCCTCGCCGCCACCGATGTGGTGTGCATCTCGTCCAACTACGAAGGCACGCCGCTCGTTCTTTTCGAGGCCATGGCGGCGGGCAAGGCCATTGTCTCGAGCGCGGTGGATGGATGCCGCGAGGTGATTCAGGATAAGAGCACGGGGCTCCTCGTTCCTCCGATGAATCCCGAGAAACTGGGAGACGCCCTGGCGAGAATCATCGAGGATGTGCCGCTAAGGGCACGACTCGAAAAGGCCGCACAGGTGGCCTCGAAGGGATACGACATCAGCGAGTGCATGCGCGCGATGCAACAGATCTACGACGACCTCCTCGCCGGCCGCGCCTGAGGTTCCTGACCCTACGGACTAGGAGAGCGCTCTCCTCATCATGGCGTCCGTGATCACCCGGTTTCGGCCCGAGGCCTTCGCTTGATAAAGCGCCGCATCCGCGTTTCGAATCAAACTCGCTACATCGAAGTCGGGCGGGGCGCCGGTGGAAACCCCGAGACTGATGGTGACCGGCTCCGGGTTTTTCTGGCCGGCCACCCCGACTCTCTCTTCGATACGCGCCCGCAACTTCTCGGCAAACAGCCGCGTCCTCGTGGCCGGTGTGAGAGAGCAGAACCAGGAACTCTTCGCCGCCCCACCGGAAAAGCAGCTCCTGCGCGGAGAGTATTCCTTTCGCCTGCCGCGCCACGTCGGCGAGCACCGAATCGCCGGTGGCGTGGCCATGGCGATCATTGAGGCTCTTGAAATTGTCGACGTCGAAAAACACGACGGACATCGGGCGATTGAGACCGGCCGACCGTTCGGCTTCCCGGTCGAAGAGCCGCTTGAAGGCGCGCCGGTTAAAGCACCCGGTCAGATCGTCGCGCAGGCTTTGCTCGCGATGCTGATCGCCGACACCCGCCAGGGTCGCGGTCAGCGCCATGGTGGTGATGAGAAGAACTACCACAAACACCCCGACAAACAGTCCCATCTCGCGCAAGCGCGGTACCAGGGGGTCACCGCTGATGGTCAGGGCGAAATCGGGGATGTCGAGCGCCTCTCCGAGCAGGCGGACGCCGAGAAGGACGAGCAGCCCGAGGGTGGCCCAGACAAAGACCAGCAGAAGCAGAATCTTGCCGGTTGAGATCTCGCGGCAGGGCGGCACGCTGATCGCCCTCCGCGTGAACTCATGAACCGGCTTCCCGAAGAGCCACAACGCAGGCGCCACCAGGGCCAGCATCTGAACGAAATCTCCGATGATCCAGCCGAGCCATAGACGCTGGCCTTCATCGAGCGCCGTCTTGTGGTCCGCGTTGTAAAGCATGATATCCACCGACGAAGCGGTGGCGGCGATGAGCCCGGCCGCCGCAAAAAGCCCCCAGTCCCTCAGACGGGCGAGCCCAGGCTGCACCCTGAGAATCAGCATCAGAAACCATAAAAGAAGCAGCTCGATAGGGCTTCCGAGGGCGAACAAGGCCGCTCGCGGGAGACCGAGCCCGGCTGAGAGACCGCTCGCCAGGGTCGACAGATAGGCGGTGCTGGCGCCAAAGGTGGGGCCGAGCCAGATGGTCAGGAGAACGCCGATGGTCACGGGTGGATAAAACGTGAAGCCCAGCGTCCAGGATCCGAGTGGCAGCGGGATTCCGCTCCAGTTCCGCTCCGTTTCAAGCAGCGCCAGCGCGATCGAGAGAATCGTAACGACGCCCCAGATCGCGAAGACCTTCCGCACGCCCGGGCCTCGATGGCCGCTGAGCAACACGCGCAGGGGCCACCATCCGAGCGTCCGCCCGAAATCTATGGTGGTGTCAAACCGCATCGGCGTCCCATTTCTGAGGCTTCTTCTTAGCGCTTCCCCCGCTTGGGCCGGGCGGGGGCTCTTCGCCTTCCGCCGGGTGCAACGTACAGAACGGCAAAACAGGTTACCAAGCCGGCCCACTCCCATAAGGAGAGCCACGAGCCTTGGACCCGGCCCCGCGTGAAGCCCAAAGCTCCCGCCGAAACGAGCAGAATGAAAGGAACGAGAGCGAAGACCAGGAACTTCTTCGGGACCGACGGAGGTAGAAGATTCGGCAGAATCCCGGCGAACAGAGCGACTTCGGGTTCGTAGTACAGAACCACTGTGAATACCGCCGAGTAGGCGATCCGCAGGGCCAGTCCCATTCCCCCGGAACGAAGGGCGAGGAGGCCCGGGAGCAGAGTCAGGATTCCCAGGAGGAAGATCAGCCACCCGGGCCAGACACTCCTTCCCACGACCAGCCACGAGCTGGATTGCGGGGACCAGGGCGTCGACCGGTCGACACCTTGAATGGCCGCGAACGCGACTTCCCCCAGGCGAGCGGCTCCATCGTCGCGCAGGACCGGACCGGCGGTGGCGACCGCGGCCTTCTCGGAGAGAAAACCCCTGGAATACGAGGCATCGGCTACGAGGATCACGCCCATGCGGGCGGCCAGAGCGCGCGCGGCCATGGGGCTGCATTCGGTTTTGAACGCTCGGATGAAGGGCTGGGTGAGCAGGCTGATCCCGGGATCGTCAAAGGAGAAATCGACGGATGGCGGCACGCCAGAAACCACGGCGGAAACCAGATCGCGACCGGCCATCCCCCTTTGTTTCGATGACGGGCCATTGGCGCAGGCCGGAGCGATCAACGAGGGTTCTCGCGAAGATGGTTGAAACGGGGACGCGTCGAGCACCACGACGCCATCCACCAGGTTTCGGCTCTTGCCCAGGCCTTCGAGGTAGTGGGCGAAGCCTTCTCCTTTGGACTCCCCTCCATCGAACGAGGCCAGAATCCAGGTCTTCGCCGGACGAAACTGGGAGGCCTGTCGACCGATTTCGATCAGGAGAGAGAGGCTCCTCGATCGGTCGGAAACATCCTGCGCATCCTTCTTCGAGTCGTGGTGCGTCGCGATGATCAGGAGCCGATCGCTGCGGCCTCCGAGGCTCGCCACCACGTTCGCGCCCGAAGTCCCCGCAAAGACGAACTCCTCCACCGCGGTCTGGCCGAGGCCCGCCTCTTTGAGTTTGGCCGCGACAAACTGGGCGGCCGCCTGGTTTCGCGGCGACCCGAACGAGTGAGGACCCAGGGCGTTGAGGGTGGCGCTGGTTTGCGCGAGGGTAGCCGCATCGAAGGTGATCGCAGCGAGAAGGGCGAGGGAGATCAAGGGAGGCGATTATAGGAGCCGCGGTCCCAGGGTTTTTCAAGGGCGCTCACGCTCCAACCCCAGCGTTTTCAAGCCAAACGTCGGTGCTAAGCTGATTTTCAGAAGGGTCCGGGACTCGTGCTACCGCTCTTTCTTCAACCAACGAAGGTGCATTCATGTTTCTGCTCTCCACGATCTGCAATCCGAGACTGATTTTCACCGCTTTCGGCGTCTTTGCGATCGCTTCCGCGGTTTCGGCCGGCGACATCGTGGGCCGGGTCGATTTGACCGAGAAGGGGGGCAAGAAAGCCACCGATCTTTCGGATGTGGTGGTCTACGTTGAAAGTTCGAAAGCGAAAGCAAAGCCGGGGAAAGAAGTGCTCTCGATGAAGAGCAAGGCCTTCTCGCCCCACGTGGTCGCCATTGGAACGGGAACGACCATTGAGTTTCCAAACGAGGATCCGATCCTTCACAACGTTTTCTCCGTCTCCAACGAAGGCTTCGACCTTGGCCTTTACAAAAGACCCAAGGCCGGAAGGCGCACCTTCGAAAGGGCGGGGGTTTACACGCTCTACTGCAATATTCACCCACAGATGAGCGCCCTGGTGGTCGTGCGGGACAACCCGTATTTCGCCAAGGCCGAAAAGGACGGCGCCTTCCGGATCGAAGGAGTGCCCGCGGGCGACTACAAGGTGACGGCTTTTCACGAGCGATCCGGCGAGGCCATTCCCGTCTCCGTGAAGGTTGGGGCGAGCGGTGAAACCACTCTGACTCTCTCGCTCGACGCCGCCTCCTACAAGAGAGTCCAACACAAGAACAAATTCGGCAAGGCCTACGGTCGCGAGGCGTACTGACCGCAGAAGCGTCCGGCCTGAAACCAAAGCCCCCGGAAACCATCGAAGACCCTCATGGGACTCACCAAGAAGATCCTGCTCTTCACCGCCCTCCTGACCGTGGGCATCGTCGTCGCCACCCTGGCCTTCACCACCATCCAGGCCAACGCCCTGGTTCAGGCGAACCTCAATGAGCGGCTGACCGGCTCCCGCGGTATTTGGG
>JANLWV010000248.1:0-4376 GCA_031364765.1 Vicinamibacteria bacterium | reverse complement strand
TGTTCAGCAGGTTCAGGAAGTTGCTGACGTCGGCGCGTACTTCGATCTTGCGACCGCTGATATTGAAGCCAAGGATGCTGGACAGGTCCATGGTATTCGTCCACGGTCCCCAGGCTGAGTGCTTCTTGATGATCTGGCCGCGGGCCTTGCTCAGCACGGGGTCGGCGTCGATGTAGGCGCTCAACTGATCGAACGTGCCATTGATGACGACCACCTCATCCGCGTTCTTCGGAACGTAGAAGAGGTCGTTGCTGGTGCGCCCGTCGCCGTTGAAATCGCTAGGGATGGTGAAGTGATACGGCCGTCCCGAGGAGCCATCGTAGTAGGCCGAGAGCTGGAAGTTCATATCACGGCCGAGCTGAAAGCTGCGGGAGAACGCGGCCTGAACGCGATGCCCTGCGGCGAAGCGGGAGCGCATGACTTCGATGTTGTTGGGATCGCCCCGGTTGTAGGCGTTGCCCCAGTTCGAGGCGGCCTGCGAGGAGGTTCCGTCATTGACCGAATAGGAATCCCCATACGCGTAGCCCAGCATCCCCCACCAGCCAGAACGGAACGGTCGTTCGAGCTTGGCGTTGACGTTGTAGGCGTAGCCCTCGCTCGTGTCGGTGAGGAGGATGAGGTCGGAGAACGCCGGGTTGGCGCGCACGAAGATCGGACGGCCATCGGGACGAGTTGCCGGACCCTTGACGAAGTTGAGGTTCTGGTACGCGATGTCCTTCAGGCTCTTCGAATAGATGCCTTCCACCGTGCCCACAAGTCCCAGGAAACCGAGTTCGCGGTCGTAGCCGAGCGTGGCGCGGGCTACCTGGGGGTACTGGTAGCCGGGATCGACAAAGTCCACTTCGTTGGTAAAGGAGCCCGAGGCGGCGCCCGTGACCGTCTTGGGCTGAGCCGCAGGATTCGCTACGAAGGGGATCTGGTTGTTGGCGTTGAAGGCGGCGCCGATGCGGGTGAACTCGATGCCGGTGTTCCCGTACTGGTTGGACAGCCAGACATACGGCGTGCGGCCGGCGAAGATGCCGACGCCTCCGCGAAGCTGCTGCCTGGCGTTGCCCCCGATGTCGTAGTTGAAACCGATGCGGGGAGACGGCATCGACGGCCCGGGAGCGACATCGGTGGCGTAGCCGAACGCCGCCTTGGCCGCGGGGTTCGCGGTCGGCTTTTCCGGGAACCTCGGCATGTCGATACGGACGCCGAAGTTCAGGGTCAGCCTCGGAGTCGCGCGGAACAGGTCGCCCACATAGAAGCCGATCTGGTTCACCTTGAAGGTGGCCGCCTGCTTCGGGTTCGCGGTGGCCGAGAAGCTGTAGTCGTACTGCTGGGCGAGACCGGCATTGAAGTTCACGATGCTGCTGAAGCGATACGAGCCGAAGTTGTCGCGGATGAAGAGATTCCGGAACTTGAAGAATTCATTGTGCGTTCCGATGGTGATCAGGTGTTTCCCCTTGGGCATGGTGAACTCGTTGGTCAGCTCGATCACGTCCTGATCGAGTTCGTTCGCGGTGGAGAACGTTTCGCGGCCGAAGATGACGCTGGTGGTGGCGTCGATATCGACGCGCATGGCCGGGAAGTTGGTTCCCCCGTCGCGCTGATCGCGCACCGTGGTGTAGGCGAGGCGGAACTCGTTCACGGAAGCGCCGAAGGTGGAGTTCAACTGAACCACCGAGGAATTCGTCTTGCTCCGGATCTCGTAGATCGCATCGGGGAAACGGTACTGGTTGTTGTTCGGCGTGCCGATGTCGTTCGTGCCCTTCACGTAGTTGTGCCGGAAGGTGAGGCGATGGCGGTCGTTCAGGGTGAGGTCGACCTTGCCGATGAACTTGTCGCTCGGGATTTCTCGGATGAACTCGCTGGTGGGGCCGGGGTTGTAGCCGTACCGGAGCTGGGCGACGGAGAGGATCTGGGCGAGGCCGTTCGTGCGGGCGGCGCTTGACGCCCAGTTGGTTCCGCTCGATCCGTCGGCGGAAAAGCCGCTGGGCTGTTTGCGCCGGCCAATGTCCGCATTCAGAAAGAAGAAGGCCTTGTTCTTGATGATCGGGCCGCCGATGTTGGCGCCGAACTGCTTGTCGGAGAACTCCGAAAGCTTGCGAACGCTGTCCTCGGGACAGACGCCGGCCGCCGGGCAGGGGCCGGGGCCTGCGAGGTCGCGGTTACGGAAGTAGTAGAAAGCGGTGCCCCTGAACTTGTTGGTGCCGCTCTTGGTGATCGCGTTGAGCCCGCCGCCCGCGAAGCCGCCCTGGCGCACGTCGTAGGGAGAGACGACGAGCTGGAGTTCCTGAATCGCGTCGAGGCTGACCGGCTGGGTTTCCGTCTGGCCGCCCGGGGTGCCGGAATCGGAAAGACCGAAGAGGTCGTTATTCACCGCCCCGTCGATCTGAACGTTGTTGTACTTGCTGTTGCGGCCCGCGACCGAAAGGGCGCTGGCCCCATCGCCCTGGCCGCCGCCGGCGGAGACGAAGTAGGGCGACAGGCGTGCGAAGTCCTCCAGCCCGCGGCTGATCGTGGGCATCGACACCATGGTCTCCTGGCTCACGTTCGAGGCTGCTCCGCTCGAGGTGGGCGAGATGATGCTCCGCTCGGCCACGACCTCGACGTTCTCGGTCATGGTCTGGATGACGACGCGGAAGGGAACCGACGCGCTGTCACCAAGGGGTACCACGACGCTTGTCTTCTTCGCGTCCCGGAAGCCCGGCATGGCGACGGTCACTGTATAGGGGCCGCCCGCCCGGATGTTCAGGATCGAGTAGCGACCGTCGGTTCCGGAGACCGCGGAGGACCGCGTTCCGGTGTCGTCGTGGACCGCGGTCACCGTGGCGCCCGGGAGTACGCCTCCCGATTCGTCGACTACCGTGCCGGTAATCGCGCCGGTCGTGACCTGGGCCGCGGCCAGACCATTGATGCTCAGCAGGAGCGCGGCCGCCAGGGCCACCCTTCGCCAGTTCCTCAAAATGTTCTTCATGGAGAATCCCCTTGTTTGATTGCTGTGGTAGTAATGAACGGTTCGAGTCGCACCTTGTTCGCCTGGAGGGAATCCGGTAATGGATTTGGCGGATCGACGGAGTATGGCGTGACTCTAAGGCTCGCGGCCCGATAGGTCAAAGGCAAATCCGCGTTAACGCCGGACACCCACCATACCCGGGCCGCGGCTCGGCATCTTCTGAGAACTTTAGCCTCACCCGAAAAGTCCGTCAAAGGCAAATGTTTGTTAAGGTCCCCACCTTCTTTACTCGCGCTTTACTCGCGACTGGACCTGAACTATGAAGCTGCTGCTGTCCCACGAACAGATTTCCGCGCGCATTCGTGAGATGGGCGCGGAGATCACACGAGACATGGCGGGGCAGGAGCCTCATGTAATCGCGGTTCTCAAAGGGGCTTGTCCCTTCATGACGGATCTGTGTCAATGGATTGACCTGCCGCTCAGCATGGACTACATCGCGGTGTCGTCCTACGGCGCTGCGACCAAGTCCTCGGGCGAGGTGAAACTTTCGAAGGATCTCGATACCAGCATCAAAGGCCGCGATCTCATCATCGCGGAGGACATCGTCGACACCGGCCTTACTCTCAACTATCTGGTGAACCTGCTGAGGGCTCGCGGCCCAAGGTCCATCAGGGTCGCCACACTTCTATCGAAACCCTCGCGGCGGCTCATCGAGGTGAAGGTCGACTACATCGGTTTCACTATCGATGACCTCTTCGTGGTGGGGTACGGTCTCGACTACAACGAGAAACACCGGAACCTGCGCGACATCGTCGTCTTTGAAGGCTGAGAACCGGCCGCCCCCAAACCCGTATGGCGCTCCTCGTTGGTGTCGACGCCGGTGGAACGAAGACGGTCGGGGTCGTGTCGGACGAAACCGGTCAGATCCTGAAGTCCGTTCGCGGGGGCGGCGCCAACCTCCATGTCCATGGCGAGCTCGCGGTGGAAAAGGTCCTGTCCGCGCTCCTCGATGAACTCTGTCCGGACGAGAGGCCCGAAGCGCTCTGCCTGGGAATGGCTGGCGTGGATCGGCCCGCAGAGGACGCGGTGGTCCGATCCCTTCTGCGCCGCCTGGGCTTCCGGGGGAATGCGGTGGTGGTCAACGACGCGCTCATTGCTCTGGCCGCCGGCGCGCACGATCGCGTGGGTGTTGTGGTGATTGCCGGCACCGGGTCGATCGCCTTTGGCGACGACCCTCACGGATAGGCAGCGCTGGCCGGGGGCCTGGGGCCGATGCTCGCGGATGAGGGCTCGGGCGGCTGGATCGGCCATCAGGCGCTTCTCGCCGCGGTACGCGCCGAGGAGGGACGAGGCGAGGCGACGCTCTTGAAGGACGCCCTTTTCAGCGTCCTGACCGTGAGCGCCCTCTCCGATCTTCCTTCCATGGCCTATGGCGGCG
>JANLWV010000226.1:0-2709 GCA_031364765.1 Vicinamibacteria bacterium | reverse complement strand
CACACTATCACAGGCGAAGATGCCGTCGGGACCGTGCCGCCCAAACGTCGCCCAGCGCTTCCTGGTCAGCCTACGGGATGTGCAGAGCCGGTCGCCGATGATCGTTCCCAGTCCATGGCACATTCCATACGGACGCAGGATACAAGCCGCGCCGGCTCGGGTTTTCGCACCCAAACGCTCGCGCGGGACAGACAGACATCGCGGTATGGCGGGTTGGCGAAGGATCCTTCAAGCCGGGCCGTCGCGTGCGAGTCACAGGAGTCCGTTCGTATCGTTCGCGAGCGAAGAGGCGGCTAAGGAGGACACGATTCCGAAGTCTCGGGAACGCAGTACGACGCAGACGCCGTGACCGGCTTGGAGGATCCTTCGCCGGGCCGCCTCAGGCCGCGAGACCCCGGGAACTGCCGCGCGGCGCTGTAGGCTTCGGTCATGAAGATCACCCGGATCCTGGCCTACCGCGTTGAGTTGCCTCTTCACGAGGGGCGGTATTCGTGGTCCGGCGGCAAGTCGGTGGATGTTGTCGACAGCACGGTCGTCCGCGTGGAGACCGACGAGGGCCTGGTTGGCCATGGCGAGGTTTGTCCTCTCGGACCCGCGTACCTTCCGTCGTACGCCGAGGGCGTGCGGGCGGGCGTTGCGAAACTGGCGCCGAGTCTGATCGGCCTCGATCCGCGGGACACCACGGCGCTCTACCGCGCGATGGACAAGGCGCTCAAGGGTCATCCCTACGCGAAATCCGGCATCGATGTCGCGGCCTGGGATATCCTCGGGAAGGTCTGCGGCCAGCCCATCGTGACCCTGCTCGGCGGACGATTCGGCGACGACTTTCACCTCTATCGCGCCATTTCGCAGGACTCGCCCGAGGCGATGGCGGAGAAGGTCGGCCACTACCGTTCCGAGGGTTATCACCGCTTCCAGCTCAAGGTCGGCTCCGACGTGGATACGGACATCGCGCGCATCCGCACGGTATCGAAGCGGCTTCAGCCAGGCGACATTCTGATCGCGGACGCGAACACCGGCTGGTTGATGCATGAGGCCATGCGCGTGGTGCGTGGCGTCCTGGACATCGATGTCTACATCGAACAACCGTGCCTCACGTACGAGGAATGCCTTTCCGTGCGGCGCAAGACGTCGCATCCTTTCATCCTCGATGAGAACGTCGACGGCATCGGCATGCTGGTCCGCGCCGCGAGCGACCATGCGGCCGACGTGATCAACCTCAAGATCTCCAAGGTCGGCGGCCTTACTCCCGCGCGTCAGATTCGCGACCTCGCCGTCTCGCTCGGCATCGCCCTCACCATCGAAGACACCTGGGGCGGCGACATCGTCACCGCGACCATCGCCCATCTCGCGCACTCGACGCCGCCCGAATTCCTCTTCACCGCGACCGACTTCAATTCTTACGTCACCAAGCCCATCGCTTTCGGCGCGCCGCGGCGGCGGAATGGGCGCCTGGCCGCCTCAACGGAGCCGGGTCTGGGAGTGACTCCGCTTTTGGACGCGCTGGGCGAGGCCGTGATCGACGTGAAGTAAACAGACCTCAGCGTTGCGGCCGCACCCGCACCGGCGGGGTCGCGGCCATCAGATCCACGAACATCTTCGTGAACTTCGGCAGGTCGACATCGACCTGCGCGTGCACGAGCCGAACATCGGTCGCCGGCTTGAGCTTCTCGGCCCAGGTGAGCGTGTAACCGTAACTCGGGCCGTGGCTCAGATCCACATCCATATACAACTCGCGGACCTTCGTGATGATGGTCGAATCGAGCCAGGCGCAGGCGGCGAGTTCGTCCCACAGGAAGTAGCGCTCCTTGGCGAATTTCGCGATGTACTGGGCGGCCGGGCTCGGCGACCGCGAGATGGCGTCGAACATGGCCTGGGTGAACAACGCTTTGATGGACACATCCACCGTCGTCACGTCGATGCGGGGCCAGTGAGCCCGAAGAACCATGCGCGCGGCCTCCGGATCGAACCAGAAATTGAACTCGTGGCGCGGGCTCGTAGCAAACTCCGGAGTCTCGGTCTGCGGATTTAGGCTGCTGCCCATGATGACGATCCCTCGGGTCATCTCGGCGAACCTCGGGTCGATCGCCACCGCCAGGGCGATATTGGTGAGCGGCCCAGCGGCGTAGATCGTCACCTGTCCTGGGTGCGCACGGACCTGGCGGATCAGGAAGTGGGCCGCGTCCTCGGCGAGCGGCTTCGTTTGCGGCGACCCTTCGCTCAGCGGCGGGATCTCCCACGGCCCGTGCGCCGGCGTACGTGGGATGACACTTCCCTCCGGTAGAGCGAGGTCGGTCGTGAGCTGGCCCCACGCCCCGAGCCACCCCGGTTTACCGAGTATCGGCATGGCGAGACCGGTTTCTTCCTGGGTGCGAACGAGCGGAAACACCGCGCCGGGAACGACCGGAACCTCGCTGCGACCGATCAGCTCGAGCATGCGCAGCGTGTGTTGCACTTCTTCATCGCGCCAAGCATTGCCGGTCACGATGGTGATTCCAAGCACCTCCACCTGCGGCGATTGCAGAAGAGCCATCATCGACATCTGGTTGGAGTCGGCGGGTCCGGAACCGTCCTGGTCGATGAGCACCAGGCGTCTCTGCGCCTGAGCGGATGCAGGCACAAGCAGGGACAGCACCAGAAAGACGACAGGGAGAGGCTTCACGCGGCGGTAGCCTACCTAACGGCCCCTGCCAACCTGCTGATCACCGC
>JANLWV010000203.1:0-5707 GCA_031364765.1 Vicinamibacteria bacterium | reverse complement strand
CGCCCTGGAGTCCATCGACGCCAGGATTGCCACGACCAGCGACGAGGTGGCCGCTCATTCCTTGAAACGCGTCATCAACGCCACCGGCGTCATCGTTCACACCAATCTGGGCCGCGCTCCGCTCTCACCCGAAGTGGCGGCGCACGTGGCGGCGATTGCCTCGTCTTATTCCAACCTGGAGTTCGATCTGGAAAAGGGCGAGAGGGGACATCGCGAGACCCACGCCGAAGGCCGGCTTCAAGCCATGCTTTCCGCCGAAGCGTCGGTTGTGGTGAACAACAATGCGGCGGCTGTGCTCCTGGCCGTCAACACGTTCGCCGAGGGCCGGGAAGTGCTGGTGAGCCGCGGGGAGCTGGTGGAGATCGGCGGTTCCTTTCGGATTCCCGAGATCCTCAAGAAGGGAGGCGCCGAGCTTAAAGAGGTGGGAACCACGAACCGCACCCGGATTGCCGACTTCGCGAACGCGATCACGCCCCGAACCGGCCTCATCATGAGGGTTCACCCGTCGAACTTCAGAATTGTGGGATTCACGGAGTCGGCGGATCTTGAAGAGATCGTCGCTCTCGGACGCGAGCGCTCCGTGACCGTGGTCGAAGATCTGGGCAGCGGTCTTCTCGATCGGATGGCGGAACCTCTGAACCACGAAGCGACGATCGCGGAGAGCC
This sequence comes from Vicinamibacteria bacterium, assembly GCA_031364765.1. GTDB lineage: Bacteria > Acidobacteriota > Vicinamibacteria > Fen-336 > JAGNNV01 > JAGNNV01. The sequence goes on along the minus strand of JANLWV010000203.1, from coordinate 5,042 downwards.
TCGCCAAAGGTGTGGATGTCGTAACCGCGAGCGGCGACAAGCTTCTGGGCGGTCCCCAGGCCGGGCTTCTGGTAGGCCGGAAGAAGGCCGTCGATGCTCTGCGCCGCAATCCTCTCTATCGCGCTCTCCGGGTCGACAAGATGACGATTGCCGCTATCGACTCCGTTCTGGCTCTCCACGAGGCGGGACGGCGCGAGGCGCTTCCGGTGCCGCGAATGCTGGCCATGCCGCTCGCGGAGATTCAAGCGCGCGCCAAAGTCCTGCGTGATCGCCTGACCAACCGGGGCTGCGCGGCGATGATTGAAGTGCGGGGCGTGAACTCCGCGGTCGGGGGGGGCGCGGCTCCGGACCTGGCCCTACCCTCGAGCGCTCTCGCCGTAAGGCCCCTCCATCAATCCGCCGAATCTCTGGCTCGACACCTTCGTGAGGCCTCCCCTCCCGTCATCGCCCGCATCGAGGAGGATGTGATGCTGTTCGATCTGCGCACCGTTCTTCCGGGCGAGGAGGAGGAGATTGAACAGGCGCTTCTCGAGATACTGAAGGGCGTCACCGAGTCATGAAGTCAGGTTTTTCCGCAGGGGCGCTCCTGGTCTGCCTTTCGATTCTGACCCCGCCACGGCCGTTGATCGCCCAGCCGTCGTCGGCCCTGGTCACCAGCACCTACGGTCGAAGTGTGGTTGCGGTGGAAACCTCGCGAGGCCACCCGGGCGGCATTTTCGGCGTGACCATTCGAAATGGCCGCTGGTCTTCGGCGAACACTCTTCTCGACGGCCGTCGCGGGGAACTCAGCAATGACACGGGTCAACCGTTCGGCATCATTCCGGTGGCGCTCGACACGGAGCCCGGAGAGCACAAGCTCTCCGTCTACCTTCCAGGGGGCCGTCGCTACGGGGGGGTTACCAGCCTCAGCGTCCCGGTGACCGCGATGGCCCGGCCCGGTCGTGTCCGTCCGCTGACTCCACAAGGGCTCGCTTCGGCAGCCACCCAGACTCCGCTGGGTCACGGGCGTTTCCTGCTTGCGGCGATCCGGACGCGCGATGTGCCGGCCTATCACTTGGGCCCCTTGCACGCGCCCGTCGACCAGCCCATCAGTTTCCCGTTCGGTGGTTTCGAGGACTATGGAACGGTGATGGGCCCTCTGAAAGACGGTCTCATGGGCGAGCATCACCGCGGTGTCGACTACGACGTGCCCGCAGGGACGTCGGTAAGAGCGCCTGGTGCGGGGGTGGTCCTGCTCGCTCGCAGCCTGGTGTTCTCGGGAGAGACGGTGGTGATCGGCCACGGCCGCGGCCTGGTCAGCGTTCTCTCCCACTTGAGCTACGTCAATGTGTTTGAAGGCGAGGTGGTGATTCAGGGCGCTGCGATTGGAACATCCGGCAAGACGGGGCTTGGAGCCCTGATCCCGCACGTCTGCTTTTCGGTTTATCTGCACTCTCTGAACGTGGATCCCGAGGCGTTGATGGACGGAAGTCTCTGGACGAGCGGGCGGTAGTAGATCCCGGGAATTCGGATCGCGTTCACGTTGACATTGGAGACGGGACTTCGGTTCGTTCACGTTGACGTCGGCGCGGGTGTAGTGTCTTGTCCTGAATGATCTCGCTGCGGCTTCTGATCAAGAGCGTCGTCACCGGGCTCCTGGCTTCCGCCGCCCTTGGCTGCGCTACGCGCTCGCCCGTGGCATCGCCTGGAGAGGAATCTCATGGACAGATTGCCTTTCCGCAACCAGATCAAGAGACGTGCGCTTCCGGAGGCCGCACCGCCTATCGTCTCACCGTGCGCGTGCGGGATGAGCAGGGTGCTCCCTTTCCGGGCGCCCACGTGTATCTGTTCCCGATGGGTCCTGGATCAGAGAAACTGGTCACCGTTCGGACGAATGAAGCCGGGGTTGCGATCGCTGTCGCAACCGAGCCCGGTGTTTACGCCGTCGTGGCGGCCGTGGGTGGCTTCGAGCCCCAGGTCCGAGCCTTGACCCTGAGAGCAGGTTGCAGCGGCTCGGCCGAATTCACTCTCAAGGTCGGCCCGGTGGCGGGCGGTTGAGAGGCAGTGCGAAGGCGAGAAGGGCCGCCGACCAACGCGTCGCCGCGGGCGGGCGTGTTTAGACTGGGCTGGCGATGCCGATCAAGAGCAAGGCGCAGCGCAGGAAGTTCGCCGAGCTGCTGGTTGAGGGCAAGATTTCGCCCGAGACCTTCGAGGAGTGGAATCGCGCCGCGGGGAACGCCGAGTTGCCGGAGCGTCTCCACCCGAAGGCCGTCGTGAAGCCGAAGCGCAAGGTCAAGGCGAAGCGCGCCCCGAAGTCCAGGACGGCCCGAGCGAAGAAGCGTGGCCGGCCAGTGATCTGAAGACCTCCGAATCGCCTCCACGCTCACGTTCGCGTTGACGTTGGAGCCTGGACTTCGGATCGTTCACGTTCGAGACGAGACTTCGGGTCGTTGACGTTCGAGTCGGGACTTCGCTTCGTTCAGGTTCACGTCGGGATCAGAACTTCGGACCGTCCACGTTGCCGCCGGAACTTCGGTTCGTCCAGGTTCACGTGATCCCAAACGTCGCGTCGCGCCTCACGCAAACGGGCCGCCGGAAGGCTCCCAACTTGATGGTGAACGCACCGACGAGATGCGTCCAACGTGAACCTCAACGTCCACGAGCGAAGCGAGAAGCGTGCTCACGCCTGCCCTCCCACGCGTCTGTCACGACGGATGCAGCGTCCACGGCGGCGGGGCCAAGGAAGTAGCGCCTTCCTCAAGCGCGGCCCCGTCAGGGTGAGGGCCGCGCTTTGCGTCCCCGGAAAGGTATGACATCCGCTGGAGCCTCCTCGCAGCCGTGGTCCAAACACTGCGAGGATCGACCTCAGTCTCCTGGCGCGATGCCGGGAAGCGGGTGTAATGTGTTGCTCTATCTGATGTTGAAGGAAAACATGTCCGAGTCTCCGAGAGGAATCGTTCGCTATTATCGAAATCACCAGACCTGCCGACCTGTTGATCAAGTGTTGTGCGGATCTTGACCCCGGCCGCGGGGCGAGGACACTCGGAATGGGGCGCGCATTCTTGTGGTCATCGGTCGCCTGGGCGATCTTTGCGGCGCTGCAGGCATACGGCATTCGCCGTCAGGGGCTGAACTGGAGTGCCGTATGGGCCGAGGCTCCGTACTGGTCCTTCGTGTGGCTGGTGTGGTTTCCCGCGTTCTGGGCACTCACCGCACGCAAGAAGCCCGACGTGTTCTTTTCTGATTTGCCGCTGGGTCTTCTGCCCGGGGCCCAGCGGTCCCTGCCGAGTGTCTTGTACGTTCTCGCGTTGCCGGTGTCGGCCGTTGCAGGCGGCGTGGTTCTATATCTCATTGGAGAAGAGCGAATCCGAGAGCATCCTTGGTTGATGATCGGGAGCTTCATGGCCGGATGCTCCATTTCGCTGGTCGCATGCGCCGCAGCCATCGTGAGGTGGGCATCGCGCGGAGACCCACGCGGCCGCGTGGTGACGCCGGGCCCGACGGTTGCTCTGTACGCTCTCGCGATACTGGTATCGGCTGGCGTTGGTGCCCTGGTTCTTTATCTCATTGGAGAGGAGCGATTCCGAGAGCATCAGCGGCTGATGATCGGGGCCTTCATGGCCGGCTTCTCGATTTCCCTGGTCGCATGCAATGCAGCCATCGTAGGCGGGCGTCGCGCGGTGAGGCACACGCTGCCGCATGACAACGAGATGCACCTGACGAGGTCCGCGCTGGCGCGAAAGCGCGGCCCTCTCAGGTGATTCCGGTGTTGGGCAGACGCTTAAGGCGTGTGCCGTGAAGGGAGGAGACGTCGTGGTGGGAGCCAGCAAGGCTGTGCAAAGTCATTTCCGCGAGAAGGACGCCAACGTCGCCGCTATATACACGGCAATTCTGGCCGTCGCGCGGCGATTCGGTCCATTGCGCGAAGACCCCAAGAAGACGTCGATTCACCTGGTGCGGAAGACGGCCTTTGCCGGCGTTGCCACTCAAAAGTCGGCGCTGATACTCACGCTCAAGTCGGACCGTGACGTCAGGAACAAGCGATTGAGGAAGCGCGAACAGGTCTCGGCAAATCGCTGGCATCTCGAGATCAAGCTGGAGACGCCGGATCAGGTTGATGGTGAACTTTTCGGGTGGCTTGGGCGGGCGTACTCTCTCGCTGGCTAGGCGCCAGGTGCGGAGGGCCGATTTCAATCAAGACACAGCGGGGACGACTGAGACACGGTCACCGGGGCCGCAGCGCATCCGTGTGCTCACCGGTCACGGAGGCCTGATGGGCGGGCGTTTCGTCCTGGAGGAGGCCGATGCGGCGCTCGACGGTGGATCGATCTTCCTGACCCTACGGGACCGGAGCGAACGTCGACATCGGATCGAGTTGGTCCAGTCGATGTTTCTCACCCCCAAAGACCCGGCGCGCCTCCCGGGGAGGCTGTACGTGGATGGCAAGTTAATCGCCGTCCGATCAGAGCAAGAGAGAATGCTTCTTGATGGGCTCAGAGAAGCGATGGGCGCTTCAGCCGAGGTTCCGGGTGGTAGCGAGTTCGTACGGGAACTTCTGCGCTTCGTCGAGTCGGACCGGTATGCTGGGTTGGCGAAGGGCACTGGTCAACAGAAATGATTCCGGGTCCGTTGCCGCCGAACAACCGGATGACGCTGACGGGGGAACCTGCCTCGATAAAGTAGACACTTCCACTTAACAATGGAGGTGCCGAATGGCGGCACGATTGAGTCGGAAACGGCTTCCCCGATACGGCTTGGATTTCAAGCTGAAGGCGGTGAGGCTGACGAGGATTCCGGGCATGCAGGTCCAGACGGTCGCGGAGTCTCTGGACCTGCACCCGGTGATGCTGTCGCGTTGGCGACAGGAGTTCCGAGAGGGCCGGCTCAAGGACGTGGCGCCACGTCCGGCCATCTCGAAGCGAGTGGTGCGCGAGATCCAGCGTCCGGAGCCACGACCGCGGTTTCCGCGACCGTTCACCTGGCTGCCCGTGGAAAGCATCGACTGCCCTGGCCGACGCTCCGACGGCCGCCCGTGTGGCCCGATCGGCGTGATCGACGTTCAC
>JANLWV010000197.1:0-3329 GCA_031364765.1 Vicinamibacteria bacterium | reverse complement strand
AGGTGGTAGAAGAGCAGGTCGATGAAAAACTCGTCGCCCGCCACCTCGAGCCGAAACTGACGTCCCACGAAGGCGAATCCCGCCCCGAGTTCCATCAGGAAATGAGTGATGTGACGGATGAGCGCGTCCTCGATGTCCCTCTCGTGAGCTTCGTCGCCGAGGCCCAGGAAATCGAAGTGGTAGGGATCCTTGAGAATCTGACTCGCGAGTCCGGCGTTCGGTGGGGCCAGGCGCTCGTCGAAGTTCGTGACGGCGGCGCCCTGGCGCAGGTGGAGTTGGTTCTTGATCTGGAGGGCCAGCGTCCCGCGCGGCCAGGAACGCTGGAGCGCCTCTCGGGCGTACCAATCGCGAAGATTGCTGTCGGAGATGCTCGTGATCAGCGTGACGATGTGGAACCAGGGCAATTGTGCGGCAGACTGCTGCACAATCGCGCTGGCTTTGAAGGGCGCCGCCGGCTCGCGGCATGTCTTACGAATAGATATAATGTCTGGGTGTGAAGGAGATCCGGTTTCTCGGTTCATCGCGGCAGGAGCTTTCGCAGTTTCCGGCTTCGGTTCGATCGAGAGCGGGACATGAGCTTTATCTGGTTCAGCTTGGCGAGGACCCGAGTGATTTCAAGCCGATGCCCACCGTTGGCAAAGGCGTTTGTGAGATCAGGATTCGGGATCAGGCGGGGGCCTTCAGGGTCCTTTATGTCGCGAAGTTCGCGTCGTGCGTGTATGTCCTTCACGCATTTCAGAAGAAGTCGCAGAAAACTGCCCAGCAAGCGCTGAGCGTGGCAGTGCAGCGCTACGGGTTGATTGAGGAGAAGTGATCATGGCCAGACAAAACGTCTTTCTCGACCTCGGGTTCCCGAAGCATGAAGCCGCGGTGATGCTGATGCGCTGCGACCTGGCTCGGGAGCTTCGACAGTGGTTGAAGAAGCGGCGTCTCTCTCAGGCTGAAGGCGCCGACCTTCTGGGGATCAGCGCGCCGCGCATCAACGAAATCGTAAAGAACCGCGTGGAAAAGGTTTCGGTGGACTATCTGCTCGGCCTTTGTGCGAAGGCGGGGATTTCGGTGTCGGTGAAGCTCGCGGCGTAGCCGAGATTGAAGTGTTTCTTTGGGAGTGGGTGCAGGCTAGTTCGGCAGGAGAAGGCGGAGGCCTACATCGATTTCCTGGCTCGCGAGGCCGAGGCCGGCCCCAGAGACCCGCTCGTGGAGCGGATTCTTGGGCGTCGTGAACGCCTCCGAGCCGTCATCGGCTCGCTCGACAACCACAAGGACATTCGGGATCTTCGAGAGAAACAAGTCGGCCGGAGGCACTGAACGAAATGAAGCTGGTTGTGACAATCGAGCGTGATGAAACGGGCATGTTCGTCGTCGAATGCCCCGCCATCCCGGGCTGCGTTTCCCAGGGAAGCACGGAAGCTGAAGCCCTCGTCAACGTTCGCGAAGCCATAGCCGCGTGCGTCGAGGCTCGGGCGGCGAGCGGCATGATCGTGAGCTTGCCCCTGGCACCCTGAGGGCGCTCATTCGAGCGTCGTCGATGGACACCGACGAGTTTGTGGATCTGCTCTGAGCGTTTCGCCTACACCTTCCCCAATGACTCCCGGGGCAAGGGGCCGCTGACGGCGTAAAGTTCCGATTCAATGCGCTTCTGGGTGGGCGTTACAGACAACGGCTGGTTCAACTTCCTCTCTGGGAGTGGCCTCGACGAGGTGAACTTCTGGCAGCCAAGCGGCAAGGCGCCGTTCGATGTCTCGGCCGTGCCGGAGGGGATGCCGTTTCTCTTCAAGCTGAAGAATCCTCACAACCACGTCGCGGGCGGCGGATTCTTCATCACCTACAGCCGCCTTCCGATTGCGCTTGCGTGGGAGGTCTTCGGGCAGAAATGCGGTGTCGATACCCTCGATCGCCTGATTGAGCGGCTGAACCGACTTGCCGGACCTACCCGCGTGACGATGACAACGGAGATCGGCTGCACGGTGCTCGCGAGCCCGTTCTTCCTGCCGCAGGACCAGTGGATTCCGGTCGGCGAAGCGTTCAGGCGTCAAACGGTTGTGGGGAAGTTCCTCGACAGCGACAAGGATGGAGCCGAGATCTGGCAGGGCGTGAGCGCGGCGCTGGCGGGGGACAAATACGCGCCCGCCGACGATCGCCTCATCGCGATGGGCGCGACGACGGAGCCTCGCGAGAAGTTCGGCAATCCCGTCCTGACGAAGCCGCGCCTGGGACAGTCCTCATTCAGGGTATTGGTGACTGATGCGTACAAGCGGCGCTGCGCGATCACCGGCGAGAGCACGCTGATGGCGCTGGAAGCCGCGCACATCGTCCCGTACTCGGACGATAAGGGAAGTCACGACGTGCGGAACGGACTGCTGCTTCGCGCCGACTTCCATCGCCTCTTCGATGCCGGGCTCGTAAGCGTGAATCAGGATCTCCGCATCAAGGTGAGCCCGAAGATCCGCGAGACGTGGTTCAACGGGAAGGTGTACTACAACCTCAATGACCTTCCGCTTGCAGTCATTCCCGTGGCTGAGTCTCAGAAGCCGGACCGAGACCGGCTGAAGTGGCACTTCGAGACGCTGTTCCAAGGGTGAACGCTGGGCCACAGCCGGGCGTTTGGGTCCGTATCGCCTGGACCACGCGAAAACCGCGCGATCCATTCATTCGCAGCAAAGTCGTAAACGCCTACTGCGAACGTCGAAACCCGATCGGTCGATGGGGTTTTGGGGTTGGGGCGGCCAGGAGCCCTCGAACCGCTGTGAACACTCTCTTCAGCGCCTCGTCGTGACGCGCGACACGAGACTCCAGTTCGTCGAGCTTTTTCGCCACGCCGGGATGGCCCTGTGTGAGGTCGCGCAGGCGGACGAAAGCACGCACGACGAAGACGCTCATGTCCTCGGCACGACGACTGTTCAGCACCGATGCGGCCATGATTGCTCCGTGCTCTGTAAAGGCCAGAGGTGGATGCTTCACGTTCTGGCCGCGCTTCAAGGTCACAAATTGTGACCTTGAACGTCGGAGGCCTTCCGCTTCGGTCGTTGAGAGCCGGAACAGAAAATCCGCAGGGAACCTGCGGGTATTCCGCCTCACGGCCTGATTGAGCGCTTTCGTCTGCACTCCGTAGACGGTAGCGAGGTCCGCATCGAGGATGACCTTGACTCCGCGTACCTCGAGAATCAGGTCAACCACGGAGGCTTCGGTCCGGGCGGGTCGGTTGGCTGGGCGCAGGGCGTCTGACATGAAACGGAGGGTAGACCACCGACATTCCATATGGGGTCCGACGGCCCCCAGACCCGTCCGAATTGAGCCCCATGAGGGCTCGGTGACATCAAGCCCGCCGC
>JANLWV010000158.1:0-5314 GCA_031364765.1 Vicinamibacteria bacterium | reverse complement strand
TGAAGGAGAAGGGCCGTCTGTTTGGCACGGTGAAGCACGAGGCCAAAACCGTCGGAGGGAGCGGCGAGCAGGTCACGTTCATCATCGACGACGGCCCCAAGACCAAGATCAAGTCGATTCAGTTCCAGAACAACACGGTGTTTTCAGACGGACGCCTGCGCGGGGAGATGAAAAAACTCAAGCAGGCGGGTTTCTGGAACCTCTCATGGCTCTCCGGCAAGGCCACGTACAACGAGGAGAAGTGGGGCGAGGATCAGGAACTTCTGCGCGACCACTACCTCAATGCGGGCTACGTGACCGCGACTATCGGCGAGCCTAAAATCACGTACGTCGACGGCAAGTCCGGCCTGTTCCGTAAGAAGCCGGTGAAGTGGATGGTGGTCGACATTCCGGTAAGCGAAGGCGAGCCGTATCGGGTGGGCACGGTGAAGTTCGAGGGGATGAAGCTCTTCAAGGACGAACTGGTTCTTCCGATCTTCAAGATCGCGGAAGGCGAGACCTACTCCGAAAAGAAGTTGAAGAAGGGGTTTGAGAAGCTCCGGGACGCGTATGGAGCCCAGGGCTATTTTCAGTACACGGGCTTCACGAAGCGGACGCCGAATCGCGACAAGAAGACCGTCGATCTGGTCCTCGACATCAACGAGGACAAGCAGTATTTCGTGGGCAAGATCAACTTCGCAGGGAACGAGTCGACCCGCGACAAGGTGATCCGGCGCGAGGTCTATCTCACCGAGGGCGACGTCTTCAACACCGAGCTTCTGAAGCTCTCCATACGGCGCATCAACCAACTCGGATATTTCAAACCCATTGAAAAGGCGCCGGAGCTCGGACCTTCGCAGCTGGCCGAAGACAAGATCGACGTCACCTTGAGGGTCGAGGAGCAGAACCGAAACCAGTTCACCTTCGGAGGCGGCGTGTCCGGCCTCGAAGGCAAGTTCCTGAACGCCTCCTTCCAAACCTCAAACTTCCTCGGTCAAGGCGAAACGTTCCAAGTCTCGGCCCAGACGGGAAAGCGGACCAAGAACTATCAGTTTGCGGTGACCGAGCCGTACTTGTTTGACCGCCCCATCACCGCGGGCATTGATCTCTACAAGCGGAAGATCATCTACCAGACCTACGCGACGGCCAACGTATTTGGATATCAGGACGAACGGACGGGCGCTTCATTCACCACCGGCTTCCCACTCGGCCGGTTCTCGCGGGTGTTCCTCAACTATGCCTATGAAGTGGTGAACATTTCGCAGGCTACCCTCGATCCCAACGACCCCTTGAACTTCAGCACGCCCACCATCTCCGACTCGTTCTTCATCGAGGATTTCGGGAAGCGGCGGGAGAGCCGGCTGTCTCCTTCTCTGGTCTACAACACGGTGGACAATCCCTTCACTCCGAGGCGCGGCATCAAGCTACAGGCCTCCGGTCAAGTCACCGGCGGCCCGCTCGGCGGAACCCTGAACTACCTCCGCCCCGATCTCGAGGCCATCTTCTATATCCCGCACACCAGGAAGACGACGCTCGGGATCCGGGCGCAGTTCGGGATGATTAGACCCTTCTCCGCGACCGCGGTCATCGATCCGGTCACCGGGCGCTCAAGCCTGCCCTTTTACCTGCGGTTCTACATGGGGGGCGAGCAGCAGATCAGGGGGTACAACATCCGCGCCGTCGGCCCGCGCGAGCCCTCCAGCAGTTCGCTGGTCGGCGGCGACAAGTTCGCCCTTTTCAACGCCGAGTACTACTTCGATGTGGGCGGGCCCATCCGCGCCCTCCTGTTTTTCGACGCCGGCCAGTCGTATCTCGCCAACGAGAAGATCACTTTTGGGAGCGCGGTGATCTCCACCGGAGCGGAGCTTCGGTTTATCATGCCGGTGTTGAACGTACCGTTCCGGTTGATCTATGCGTTCAACCCCAACGCCGACCCTCTCTTCGCGGAGAAGCGCACCTTCCGGTTTGCTGTCGGCACCACTTTTTAAGGAGAACTGATGAAGAAGTTGCTTGTGTACGTGGGCCCCCTGGCCCTGCTTTTCGCCACGAGTCCCGCTTTCGCCCAGACGCTCGGCCCCACCGGCAAACCCACCAAGATGGGGGTCGTCGATATGCAGCGGATTTCGCAGGAGAGCCTGCTCGGGAAGGGTTATGCGACCCGCATGGACCAGCTTGAGAGTGAGATCCGGTCTGAGCTCACGAAGCGCCAGAACCAGATCGCCCAGCTCGACGCCTCGATCAAGGCCCTTCAGGACGAACTCCAGAAGCAGAGCGCCATCCTCTCACCCGATGCGGTGGAGAAGAAGCAGCAGGAGATCGTGAAGAAGAACCGGGATCGCCAGGCCCTGGCCGAGGATTCGCAGGCCGACATCCAGCGTATGCAGCAGGCCGCCCAGGCGAAGGCCCAGGAGTTCCAGGTGGAGTTCAACACGAAGATCCAGCCGATTCTTCAGGCCGTGGGCAAGGAGAAGGGCCTCGACTTCGTTCTCGATCGCGCCACCATCGTCCTGATCAACACCGAGCTCGACATCACCCGTGATGTCATTGTGAAGGCCGACGACACCGAGAAGGCCGCGCGACCGCCCGCTCCGGTCGCAGCGCCCAAGCCCGCAGCGCCCAAGCCTGCTGAAGCCAAGCCCGCGGATGCGTCGGCCCCTCCCGCCCCCTCAACGCCCGCGGCTCCGAAACCGACACCAACTCCATTCCAGTAGCGCTCTCCCTGGCCGGTTTGAGGCGGCTCTTCCCGAGCGGTCTCTCGTTCCACGACCAGTGAGCGAAAAGATTCTTCGTCTCGGTCAGACCGCAGGCTAAAAGGAGAAGTCCCTCGTGGCCGCACAAATACAGGAGAGCGAAGACGTGTTATCCGGGATGGAAGTGGGCGGTCTTGCGAGACGGCTCCCCACCCGATACCCGTTCGTCCTCGTTGATCGGATCACGCATTTCGACCCGGCCACGGGTCTGAGAGCCAAAAAGGCGGTCACCGGAGCCGAAGAGTTCTTCGAAGGTCATTTCCCCGGGGCGCCGGTCATGCCGGGAGTCCTGCTGCTGGAAAGCCTGGCGCAAGCCGCCGGAATCTGGCTTTTGCAGTCGACCGATCCCACCCGTAGCGAGGTGCTGGTCCTTGGCATCGACAATGCGAAGTTCCGGAGGCCGGTCACCCCGGGCGATCGGCTGGACCTTGAGATCTCCCTGATCCATCGACGCGGGGATCTCTTCCGAATCAAAGGCGAGATCCGCGTGGGAGATCACCGCGTGGCCGAGGCGAGACTGCTGCTTTCCGTCTCCCACCTGAGGCCGCCGGAGGTCCACGAAACCGCCATCGTCGCCGAGGGCGCGAAGCTGGGCGCGGGGGTAAGGATCGGGCCGTATACGGTCATCGGAGCGGAGGTGAGCCTGGGAACGCGGACGATCGTGGAGGCCCACGCCGTCATCGACGGAGACACGCGCCTGGGCGAGGGGAATCACGTCTATCCCTTCGCCTCCATTGGCATGGCACCCCAGGACATGAAGTTCTCCGGCGAGAAGACCTGCGTGCGCATCGGAGATCGGAATGTCTTTCGGGAAGGCGTCACCGTCCACCGCGGGACGTTGGGCGGCGGCGGGATCACGGAAATCGGATCGGACAATCTCTTCATGGCGCAGTCGCACATAGCCCACGACTGCCATGTGGGTTCGCACACCATCTTCGCCAATGCGGCGACGCTCGCCGGCCACGTCGAGGTTAGCGATTACGCAACCGTGGGCGCCTTCTCCGCCGTGCATCAGTTCTGTCGGGTCGGGCCCTACGCGTTCCTCGGCGGTTTCACCGTCGCCACCATGGACGTTCTGCCCTATTCGAAGACGGTGGGAAACCGCGCCTGTCTGTTCGGGCCCAACACGCTCGGTTTGAAGCGTCGCGGCTTCTCTCCCGAAAGCGTGGCGGCGATCCGGCGCGCTTACCGCATCCTCATGCAAAGCGGCCTTCCCGCGACCGAGGCGTTGAAGCAGATCGAGGCCGAGGCCTCGGTGGGTGATCGGGAGGAAGTCCGGCTTCTGGTCGAGTTCATCCGGACCGCGAAGCGCGGAGTTGTCCTCAAGCGCCGGAAGCGGGTTCTGGACCACGACGAGTGAGCGAGCGAGCCCCAGGCGACGGACCGCTCGGCCTGATCGCGGGGAATGGCCGCTTCCCTTTCCTGGTGGCCGAAGCGGCGAAGCGACAGGGCCGGCGCATCGTCCTGATCAAGCTCAAGGAAGAAACGGACACCGGGCTGGAGGCCTTGGTGGACGAGACGCATGAAGTGTCGCTAGGACAGCTGGGGAGCTGTATTCAAGCCTTGAAAAAGTCCGGCGCGCGCGAAGCGATCATGGCCGGACAGGTCCGACACCGGCAGATTTTCTCGGGGATTGTCCCGGATCTCACCCTCATGGGCGTCCTCGCCCGGCTCGCTCTCAAGAACACCGACAGTCTGATCGGCGGGGTGGCCGACGCGCTGGAGCGAGAGGGGATCCGGCTGGTCTCCTCCGTGGAACTGCTCGGCGATCAGCTGGCCGATGAAGGGACCATGACCGGCAAGGCCCTGACCTCCGACCAGCGCGCGGCCATGGAGTACGGCGTGAGAATCGCCACCGAGCTCGGTCGCCTTGATCTTGGACAGACGGTTGTAGTCAAAGACCGCGCGGTGGTCGCCCTCGAAGCCATGGAGGGCACCGACGAAGCGATCGCCCGCGGCGCCCGGATCGCGGGTCCGGGTGTGGTGGTGGTAAAGATGGCGAAGCCGGAACAGGACATGCGTTTCGATGTGCCCGTGGTGGGCAAAAAAACCCTGGAAGCCCTGAACGCGGCCAGAGCGGCGGTGCTCGCGGTGGAGGCCCAAAAGACACTGCTCCTCGACAAGCCGGGGTTTCTTTTCGGGGCGAAGGAGATGGGAATTTCGATTGTGGGCGTGGTGAGAAAGGGCGCAGAAGCATGACCGCCGGCCTGCTGAAAGTCGGCGTGGTGGGGACAGGGGCCCTGGGATCTCAGCACGCGAGGGTCCTCGCCGGCCTTCAAAACGTGAAGCTCACTTCGGTCTTCGATATCGATAAGGCGAAGGCCAAAGCGGTGGGGGAATCCTGGGGCGCCGCGGTCGCCTTAAACCTGGAGGAGTTCATCGCGAGCGTCGACGCCGCGGTGGTAGCGGTTCCCACCGTGGTCCACGCCGAGGTTGCGGCGAAACTGATCGAGGCCTCTCGTCACGTTCTGATCGAGAAGCCCATCACCTCAATTCTTGAAGACGCGGAGCGGCTGGTGGCCCTCGCCGAACAACATCGCGTCACGCTGCAGGTCGGCCATGTCGAACGATTCAATCCGGCGTCG
>JANLWV010000152.1:0-4674 GCA_031364765.1 Vicinamibacteria bacterium | reverse complement strand
AGTTCGTGGTGGCTCTCGCCTCGCTGATGGCGGGGATCGGGATCTCTGGGATCCCCGATGCGGGTCTGATCGTGCTGCCGCTGGTTCTGGCCACCGTGGGTCTTCCTGAAGCGGTGATCGTCGGCGTGATTCCGGTTCTTTTCTCCGTCGACTGGCTGGTCGGACGCGTCCGTTCCGGGGTGAACGTCATGAGCGACATGCTGGTCGCGATCCTGCTGGACCGTTTTCCGGACACGAAACCGGAATTTGGGGTCGAACCCATGGCCCCCGCTAGTGGCACAGGGTCGTACGATCCAAGAGACCATTGAGATCGCGCGGGGCGCTTGGTCGGAAGGGGCAAGCCGCCTACACTCGCGATATGCGTGTTGTCGGCGCCAAAGATCGTTCCGAAATCGAGCTTGACCCGGGCAAGGCTCGCAGGCGCGGGCTTGTCCTCGACGCGATGTTGAAGTCAGCCGCGGCCAAGCGCGTTCGGGGTGTTTTCCGGGGCACGCACGCGCACTTCAACCGCCTCGATGAAGCCCGGCAGGCGCTAGCCGCCCGCATCAAGGACGAGTTGAAGCGAAGCCAAGGCTGACGGCTGGCCGGCTCCATCAGGAATCGTCCGACCTGGCGCCCGCGATGGTGGACCAGTGGGCTGCCTCCGCGCGGGCCAGGCGAGGCCGGAGCCGAGGGAAGGAGTCCCCTTCGCAGGGACGTTCGTCGGGCCAGCAATCTGTTCACGGCAAGAGGTCGTTATGCTGCAGGCCCTCCTCACTCGGTCGCGCTTCTAGTGCGCGCTCTACGCCCTGCTTCGGGGACTCCTTCCCTCGACTCCGTCCTCGCCGCGTCGCGCGGAGGCAGCACACTAGCTCGAAAGTTCGGTCAGGGCCTTGATTCCGCGCTTCATGGAAACGTAGAAAACGGCGAGACTCAGACTGAGCGCGCTCACCACTCCCACCGCCATGGCGAACTGGCGGGGCCCGGGAATGGGCCGATTGCGAAATTCGTAGAAGAGGAAGATCGAGGTGGGCCAGGCGAGGAGGGCAATCTCGATGCAGATGAACGCGACCGCCATCACCATGAACACCACCCCGCCATAAGACCCGGCGATCTGATTCACATTCTCTGCTGCGAACCGCGGGTATTGGGCGCCGAGGCCCGCGGCGAGACCCACCAGGGCCAGGGACATGAAGACGACGGCGACCGCGGTCAGCGCCTTCAGAAAGGGATGCACCCCGAGCATCTGGTTCGCGGCGATGGTCAGGAAGGTGGCGAAAACGACGATGGGCACAAACCCGGTGGCGAACTTGGACCAGAGAAACGAGCTCATCGAGACCGGCGACGTGCGGACAATCCAGAACGACGTGCCCTCCATCGAAACCGCCGGGAAAACGAAACGCACGGCGATGGACGACAAAACGAACGACGCCATGGCGAGATTGACGAAGGCGTAGCCGTTTCGCAGAACCCGGCCCATGTTCGGGACCCGGTCGAGGTCGAGGACGGTGAAGTTGTAGAGATACACCGCGACCAGAGCCACCAGCAGCAGGAGCTGAGACCACTGGGTGGAGTCGCGCAGGAAGATCTTCACGTCCTTGAGCAGAAGGCTCCGCGACGAGATCGAGAGCGGCAGCCGCCGGGCGAGCGTGTCCATGAAGGCGAGCCGCGAGAAGCGCGCTTTGCGCGCCTCCTGCGACTTGCTGAAGCCTTCGAAGTAGAGGACGCCGTAGGCCATGCGGGCGATCAGAGTCGAGGCGAGCGCCGTCGTCCACAGGGCGATGAGATACAACCAACCCGTGCGATTCAGCAAAGGCGCGAACGTGGCCTCGCCCGCCCAGAATGAGGGCAGGAGCGGGGTCACCGGGGACTGCAGGGTGGCGAAGAAGGCGGTGATATCAGGCAGCGAACGCACGGACAGCAGTCGTTCGGGCCGGATGAAGCGAAGCAGCATCACAATCGCTACCGCGAACAGAAGTCCGGTGAGCATCAGAATGTCGCGCGCCCGCTTGGCCGGGAAGACGTTCACCAGCATGAGCGTCACCACGGACCCAAAGGCTACGGGAATGACGACGAAGGGGGCCAAAACCAGCGGGACGGTGAAGTAGTAGGAAAGGGGGGCGCAGCGGGCGAGGCCGATCCCGAGCAGGACGGGGGTCAGGAAGGCGAGCACCATCCACGACGACTGGATGAGGGTGCGGGCAAAACGCGAGTAGAAGAACCGGGTCTGAGGGATGGGTGCTGCGAGCAGCAGCTTCAGGTCCTCGGAGAGAAAGAAGGTGGACAGCGAGGTGACGAGGGCGGAGAAGGCGAGGAACGACAGGAAGGTCAGGAAGAGCCAGGAGAGGCCGAGACGAAGGAGATACTCGCCTAGTTCCTCGTAGTCGCTGAGTTGCCAGGTGAGCCAGAACGACACCGCGAAAAGGGTCAGGGCGACGGCAATCGCGATTCCGCCGAAGACCACGCTTCGAATGGCGTCGCCCTTCTCTCTCCGCTTGGCCCGATTGGCGGTTCCGAGGAAAGTGGGCAGGAGCAGGAAAGGGAAGCCCTTCTTGAACCCGGAGAGCGCGGTCGCGGTCATCGGCGTCGATTCTACGTGTGCGAGCATTCGGGTCCCGGACCCTGAGCGCAGCCGAAGGGTCGTGAGGTGCTGATAATCTCGCCGCGTCCCCATGACCGACGATCAGCCTCTTCCCGAGAAACCCAAAGCGCCCGATAACGAGAGGGTTCTTGAACCCGGGATCGTCCTGGACCTGAAAGACCGGCTCACCTACGCGGGTTATCTGCAGCTCGATCAGCTTCTCGAGGCCCAGCAGCCGCTTTCGAAGCCGGTGCATCACGACGAGATGCTTTTCATCATCCAGCACCAGACGTCGGAGTTGTGGATGAAACTGATGATCCACGAACTGACCGCGGCCATCCGGCATCTTCGCGCCGACGACTTGTCGCCCTGCTTCAAGATCCTGGCCCGGGTGAAGCAGATCCAGATGCAGCTCTTCAATCAGTGGGCAGTGCTGGAGACGCTGACGCCGTCGGAGTACCTTCAGTTCCGGTCCGTTATCGGCAGCGCTTCGGGCTTCCAGTCGGTGCAGTATCGGACCATCGAGTTTCTCCTGGGGAACAAACACGCGGGCATGATTGAGGCGCATCGTCACGACGAGCCGGTGTATGCGGGCCTGAAACTGGTGCTCGAAGCGCCGAGCCTTTACGACGAGTTCCTCGCCCACCTCTCTCGCCGTGGCTTCGGGGTTCCGAAAGACCTCTTGAGCCGCGACGTCACCAAGGCCCATAAGCGGGATCCGCGCCTGATTCCGGTCTTTGTGGAGATCTACGAGAACCCAGGAAAGCACTGGGACGCCTATGAGATGTGCGAGAAGCTCGTGGACGTGGAGGAATACTTCCAACTCTGGCGCTTCCGCCACCTGAAGACGGTCGAGCGGATCATCGGCTTCCGCCCGGGCACCGGCGGTTCGTCCGGCGTCGGCTTCCTGAAGAAGGCGCTAGAGCTGACGTTCTTCCCGGAACTCCTCGACGTCAGAACTGAACTCAAGCAGGCCTGACGGAGACCGCCGCGCGCTTTCAGGTGATGCTGCGGCCGAGGGCCTTCCTCGCCCAGGCTCCACAGGTTTCGCGTGAACGAGCCGACGTTCCGGGCCCAACGTGAACGACCCGGAGTCCCTGCGCACGACGTAAACCCGAACGATCCGAGGCTTCTTCGCCCAAACGTGGACCCAAACCGACATCCGTCGCGCTAGTATCCTCGACACATTCGAAATACATCGAGAGGACGATAGGGGCGAGGTGCTCAACGATGAGAGTCAAAACGCGGGGGCCGCAGGGTGCTTGCTCGTTCGGGGCCAATACTGGTGCGCCCCAGGCCATTTTCATGACCCCAACGAAATGGTCGCGCTCCGCCTGGTTCTGACGATGACCAACCCCTTCTTCGAACGGCCCATCCTCAATTCACCGTACGAAGAACCGCGACGGCACTGGGAGCTTGACGCCGAAGGCCAGCCCACACAGAAGGTCATCGAGAACCGCCGCAGGGCCGAGTTCATTACTCCGATTCCCACGCCGAAGAAACAAAAGGGGGCGAAGAAGCAGGATGCGATTGTCTTCGACGAGGGCAAAGGCCTCTCGACGAAAGAACAGCAGTACGACCCGACGTCAATCATCAACCTGACGCGAAGCCAGGTCGACAACTGGCGGTCCCTGAAGAACCCGAGAGATTGGCTTGTTACCCCTGAAACGCAGCGTCTGCTCCAGCACTGGCGCCATCACAAGTTCAACAACCTCCGCCCGTTCTTTTGCCAGGTGGAAGCCGTTGAGACCGCGATCTGGCTGACCGAAGTGGCACCGCACGCGGGCAAGTCCGGCAAAACGATCCTCGACCACATCACAGACGCCAGCGCCGCCGCCAACCCGCAGTTGACGCGTGTGGCGCTCAAGCTCGCCACGGGCGCAGGCATGACGACGGTCATGGCGATGCTGATAGCCTGGCAGGAGATCAATGCCGTCCGTAGACAGAGCAAGCACTTCACCCGCGGTTTTCTGATCGTTACGCCGGGTCTCACTATCAAAGACCGTCTCCGCGTCCTTCAGCCCCACGACCCCGATAGCTATTACGCGGACCGCGAGCTTGTGCCGGAGGACATGCTCGGCGAGGTCAGGAAGGCCAAGATCGTCATCACCAAC
>JANLWV010000151.1:0-7216 GCA_031364765.1 Vicinamibacteria bacterium | reverse complement strand
CCCATCGGCCTGATCGACGGCCTGGACCTGCTCGGGTGCATCGGTGAGAGCGTGGGCATTCGGGATCTCCTGCTTCGCGTGGCGAGCGGCATGGTCGAGAGAGTGATCCTCCTGATCCGGAGCGAAGATGTCCTGTACCCGTTGGGCGGAGTCATGGGCCTACTCTCCGAGAAGGGCGCGAACCTTCGCGACGAGGTCGGTGGCGTTCACGGGTTTCGTAACGTAGTCGTTGCATCCGGCGGCAAAACCCTGAGCCACATACTCCTCTTCGCCACGTGTCGTGAGTAGTATGACCGGGACGAGGCGGGTCGCTTCGTGCTGTCGCATGGCGATGCATGCTTGGATTCCGTTCATACGCGGCATCATCACGTCCATGACCACCAGGTCAGGCGGAGAAGCGATGGCCTTCTCGAGGGCCTCCTGACCATCCTTGGCCGAGACAATGTTGTAAGGCTGGCGACCGAGCAGCATGGTATTGATCATCAGAGCCGTGGGGGAGTCGTCGACGACCAGAAGAGTCTTTCTTGACATGCCGGTTTCATAATAGTTGAGTCCGCGGGCCAGGCGCAGGGACCGCAGGCCTCTAGTAGGGGCTTGGGCCAACGAGACGGCGGGTAGAATGACGCGTGGCCCAAAACGATCGCGCACCCGGCTCGGCCTGGCAACCCATCTCCCTGGTTGCGCCTAGTCTCCAGGTCGAGTCGAAGCGAGTGGGTTTCCTGAGTCTTGGCTGTCCAAAGAATCTTGTCGATTCGGAGGTTATGCTGGGAACCCTTAAACGTCGTGGCCACGAAATCGTTGCCGATGTGGCGACCGCGGACGTGATTGTCGTGAACACCTGTGCGTTCATCGATCGCGCCAAGAAGGAGTCGATCGACGCGGTTCTCGAGATGGCGAAGCTCAAGACGAACGCCCCTTATGGGACGAGTCGACGATTGATCGTCACCGGATGCCTGGCCGAGAGACATGACGCCGATCTCCGCCGCGAGATTCCTGAAATCGACGCGACGCTTGGAACCGGCCAGATCCCTGAGATCGTGGCCGCGGTGGAGGGCCGGGCGACGATTGTCGACCGAATTACCCGGCGACCGGAGTGGATCTACGACGCCCTTTCGCCGCGTCTCCAGTCCACGGCCTCGCACACTGCCTTCGTGAAGATCTCCGAAGGCTGCGACTACACCTGCACGTTTTGCATCATTCCCACCCTGAGAGGTCTGCATCGGTCTCGGCGTCCGTCGGACATCGAGAGCGAGGTGCGGAGGCTGGCGTCTTTCGGGGTCAAGGAAATCGTCCTCGTCGCCCAGGATTCCACCCGATACGGTCTGGACCTCGGACAACGGGGCGCTTTGGCCCCCCTTCTGCGACTCCTCGGGGCGATCGATGGCATTCGCTGGATCCGCGTGATGTACGCGTATCCCGCGACGGTCACCGACGAGATCCTCGATGCCATCGCCTCCGAGGAGCGGGTCGTCAAGTACGTCGATATGCCCCTTCAGCATGCGAGCGATTCCGTGCTGAAGAGCATGAAGCGGCCAACCGGAAAGGGCAACCTTCTGGGCATGGTGGAGCGGGTCCGCCGCCTTGTTCCCGGAGTGGCGTTCCGCACCACCCTCATCGTTGGCTTTCCGGGCGAGACGGATGCCGATTTCAAACAACTGACCACTTTCGTCGAGCGGGCGGAGTTCGATCACCTCGGCGTTTTCACCTATTCGGACGAGGAAGGAACGGCGGCCTTCGACCTCAAGGGCCGCGTCCCGGCGAAGATCAAGAAGGACCGGCAGAGTGAAGTCATGCGCATCCAGAAGCGAATCTCGCTGCGCCGAAACAAGGCGCGGGTGGGCAGCCGGATGGAAGTGCTGGTCGAGGGGCCTCATCCCGACACGGATCTCCTCCTGGTCGGTCGGCTTGCGTCTCAGGCTCCCGAGATCGACGGCGCCGTGCTCATCTCCGACCCGGGCGAGACGCCCCCAGGGCGGGGCGAGTTTGTGAGGTGCGAGATAACCAAGGCGCACGCCTACGACCTCGAAGCCCGGGTGGTGTAGGGGCGGAGCTTGTGGCCACCCGCGAATGGCGGCGGGTAATCCTGGTGGTCGACTGGTGAGGCAATCCAAAATGCGAACGACAAAACTTTTGGTCTTGGGCTTGACTGCGATCGCGGCGGCTCCTTCGTTGCTCTCCGAGCCGACGTCAAGGCGCGAGGCGCTTCGCCGGTTTCAGATGGGCTGCCAGATCCGGTCCGACAAGTTCAACTACGTCTTGCCCGAGGCGATGCGGGAGAACAAGGTCGACATGTGGATCGTGACCCTCCAGGAACAGGCCTACGATCCGCTTTACGAAGACCTGGGCCGCGGTTATCCCTCGTCGCTGCTTGGTTACTATGTCTTCACCGACCGGGGGGGAGAACGGATCGAACGGGCGGCTCTCGGCATCAGCGGCTACCTGTTGGAGCAGTGCGGAGTCTACGACATCGTGACGAACCCGGATCTCGCCGCCTTCGTGAACGAGAGGGATCCAAAGAAGATCGCCCTCAACTACGCCGATGAGATTGGTGCGGCGGACGGCCTGTCTCACTCCAGTTATCAGAAGATCTCGAAGCTGCTCGGGGAGCCCTACGTTTCCCGGTTTGTTTCCGCGGAGAAACTCGTCTCGGACTTCAGGTCCAGACGGGTGGCCACCGAGATCGCCGCGTTCTCCGAAGCGGGCCAGCACTCCGTGGAATTGGCCGAGCGCGCCCTTTCGAACGAGGTCATCGCCCCCGGGAAGACGACCCTCGCCGAGGTTGCCTGGTGGATGCAGGAGGAGCTTTTGCGGCGGGGCCTCGGGTCGTCCTTCGACATGCCGTCCGTCTACATCACCGGCCCGAAAGGGAATGAAGGCCTCTCGAACGACCGGGTGATCCGCGGCGGCGATTTTCTCTCCATCGACTGGGGGGTGTGTCTGATGAACTTCTGCACCGACGTCAAGCGCCAGGCCTACGTCCTGAAGGCCGGGGAAGTGGCTCCGCCCCTGGGTCATTTGAACGCCTACGCCCAGGCCATGACGGTTCGTGAGGTGATCAAGCGGACGGCGAGGCCTCTCGGAACGGCCGCGTCGATGTTGAAGACGGTCGAGAACGCGCTGGCCGCGGCGGGTTTCGCGGTGATGAAGACGTTCAACCAGCCCTACGGAGGCGACAGCACCGACGTCATGGTCGGCATGCATTCGGTGGGAAACACCGGTCACGGCGCCGGACCTTCGATGGCTTTCTTCAACCCGAAGCGCCTGACCTACGAATTGAAGCCGACGAACATGATCTCGGTCGAGTATTTCGCCTATACGCCGATACCCGAATGGGGAGGGGCCAAACTGCGGGTTCCCATTGAAGACGACGCGCTTCTCACCGTCCGGGGTATTGAGTTCCTGCATCCCCACGCCACGCGCCTCCTCGTGATCAAGTAGGCCGCTTCCAGATTTCCGCTTAATGGCGGCAGGCGTGCAAAATACCCGGCGGCTTTGACCTCTCTCCTCTCCCTCCCCAAGTCATTCCTGCGGGCTTTCGGTCGCGGATGCATGGGCTTCGCCCGCCATGTGGGCGATATCAGCCTTCTTACCGCCCGGATCGTGGTGGCGGTGTTTCAGGGCGGCGTCTCCCTCAAGATGATCTTTGCCCAGGCCTATGAGCAGGGAATCGGAAGCCTGCCCCTCGTTCTCGTCACCGCGGTGCTGTCGGGGATCGTCACATCCCAGCAGGGTGGCTATCAGTTCTCATCCTCGATTCCTCTCTATGTGTTGGGCAGCGTTGTCGCGTCCAGCGTGGTGCTGGAGCTCGGCCCGGTGATGACCGCGTTCGTTTTGATCGGCCGGGTGGGGGCCCGCATCACCGCGGAGATCGGGACGATGGCGGTCTCCGAGCAGGTGGATGCCCTGATCTCTCTCGGTCGCGATCCTGTCCCTTACCTCGCGGCGCCTCGCGTGATCGCGAGCATGGTTGTGACCCCCATTCTGGTGGGCGTGGCCAACGCCGTGGGTGTCCTGACCGGCCTTCTATCGGCTCAGGCCACCATGGGACTTGGGCCGGAAGGCTTCCTCTACGGCGCCCGCCTCTATTGGCACTCGTGGGATCTCTTCTACTCTCTGGCCAAGGCCTTCGTGTTTGGCTTCACCATCCCGGTGATCTCCGTCCACATGGGTCTCATCACCCACGGGGGTGCTGAAGGCGTGGGCCGGAATACCACCACCTCCGTGGTTTTCATGATCATCACCGTCCTGGTGGTGGATGCGACGTTTCCGCCGCTTTTTCTCAACTAGGCCACGCGCTACCCATGACCTCCGACGTGATGATCGAGTACGAAGATGTCCACAAACGCTTTGACGTTCCGGTGCTTGCGGGGGTGAGCCTGAGCGTCATGCGCGGAGAAACGCTCTCGATCATGGGCACGTCGGGAACAGGGAAGAGCGTTCTGCTCAAGACCACCATCGGGCTCATCATTCCCGACCGCGGGGACGTGAAGATCGACGGTGAGAGCGTGTATAGCTCCGCCGGCGCCCGGTTGCGTGACCTGCGCCGGTCCGTCCGGTACGTTTTTCAGTACGCGGCGCTGTTCGATTCGTTGAACGTCTACGAGAACATTCAGATGGGCCTCGACCCCGAAACCATAAAGGCGCTGGACAAGGGAGTGATGCTGGACCGGATCGCCGCCTCGCTGGAGAACGTCAACCTCGACCCCGCGAAAGTGTTGTCCAAGCTGCCGGCCGAACTGTCGGGGGGCATGCGCAAACGCGTGGGCCTGGCCCGCGCCATCGTGGGGGAGCCCCGGATCATTCTCTACGACGAACCGGTGACCGGTCTTGATCCGGTGAATGCGGCCACCGTCAATCGGCTCATTATGTCGATTTCCGAGCGAACCAAGGTGACCTCCATCGTGGTGACCCACGATATCGAAGGCGCGCTCGAAATGTCGCATCGGGTGGCCCTGCTGGACAACGGGAAACTCCGGTTCGTGGGAACGCCGGATGAGTTTCGGAAGAGCGACGTGCCGCTGGTGATGGCCTTTGCTGATCGCCGTGCGGCGGCGGCCGCGGCCCTCAGGCTGATCGAGCACGACGACGATGATGACAACGACAACGACGCTGGATCCGCGCACACCAGATCAATGGGAGTTTGAGCATGAGTGAAAAAGCCAGTTCGGTCGCCGCTCCGCCGGTGCGCGGGAAGCATCAGGAATTGTGGGTGGGCCTTTTCGTCATTCTGGGGACGGCGGTCACTCTTTATCTGCTCTTCACTCTCACCGATGCGGCGATGTTCCGCGGCCGGTACATCATCTCAAGCACGGTCAAGGACGCGAGCGGGGTGCGCAAGGGCGATCCGGTTCAGATGCGCGGCGTCGGCATTGGCCGGGTGCAAAGGTTCCTGATCTCGGGTTCGAGCGTCACCATTTTTCTGGAGATCGAGGGCGAATACAACACCATTCCGACCGACTCCCACATCGAGTTGGTGAGCGCCGGCCTTCTCGGGGGCATGGTGGCGCGGGTGATTCCAGGCATAGGCCAAGAGATGGCGCGAAACGGAACAGAACTTTTGGGGGCGATCCCCGCCAGCATTCAGCAGCACGCGGACGAAATCGCGGTCGAAGCGAAAAAGGCGCTGACCCGGGTTCAGAATCTGCTCTCGGATTCCACCATCAAGGGAACGGAGACGAGCGTCCAGGAACTGGACCGGCTCCTGAAGCGACTTTCGTCGATCGCCAACGAGCAGCAGGGCGAACTGAAAGCGCTGACCGCGTCCATGAGAGCGGCGTCGCTGAATGTGGAGAAGGCGACATCCCGCGAGGAGATCGACCGGGCCATGAAACACCTCGACAGCCTCAGCGCCACTGCGGACCGGACGGCCACCCTGGTCGAGAACTCGACCAAAACTCTCGATGTCGTACTGGGCCGCCTTCAGCGGGGCGAGGGAACGCTCGGAAAAATGTCGACCGACGATATTCTCTACACGAACCTCAACAAGACGCTGGAGAGCGTCAACGCGACATCGCTGGAAATGAAGAACCTACTCGCAGACCTCAAAGCCAATCCGAAGAAATACCTGAAGGTCAGCGTCTTCTAATCCGAGCCGGTCGGCCTAGAGTCCGAAGACGAAGGCGATCTGCGCCGCGGGCTGGTGGCGCCGCCAGGGATCTTGCAGGAAGTAGATGATCTTGGCGGCCACGGTCGGATCCTTCAAGGCGTGGAAGTTTCCAGACTTTGACCACACGGCGAGCAGGCCGACATCCTGTTTCCGGTTGACCCCCGCATCGCTCACCGAGGTCAAATCGTAGACCGGTCCGAGAAGGAGGGTCCGGTTGCCTGCCAGTTTGAACTCCCGCATGGCCAGAGCCTCAACGGTCAGAACCGTCGAATCGGAGGCCTTGATCAAAGTGTCCCAGGCAGGCTCATAGAAAAACGGCTCGCCTTTCTTCTGCGCTTTCCAAAGGCTGATCTCGGCCCGAACTCTTGCCACCACCGAGCCCACCTTGGCCTTCAGGGTGGGTGAGAAGTAGACCCTGCCCGCGAAGCCTGATGCCGCTTCCTTGACCCGCGCCTCGATGACCTCATCGTCGAATCGGGCTGCGGCGCGATCGAAGGGCAGGAAGACCTTGTAGGTTCCGAAGTAATAGACGGGCTCGACCCCCAGCCGGAGATCAATGACCGAGAGAGGTGAGTACTCGAACCACGCTCCGACGCGCTCGAACGCGGGTGTGAGCTTGCTGGAAACACCCACACCGATGTGGGCATCCTTATGGAGAAGCTCTTCGCTGGTGTTCAGGCGCTTCGTCCACGAGACCTCGAAGGCATCCTGGATGCCCAGCGGATTGAGAACGAAGGCAAAAGTGTTCTCGAATCGACGCTTCCAGGGGTCACCAGAGCGGGGCTCTTGAGCTTGAGCCGCGCCCGACATGAGGACGATCAGAAAGGTGGCCCTCGCCAACCTGGGCCTTGCGGGCAGGCACCGCCTCGAACGAATACGGATCACGTCGTCTCCTCGGAGGGTCTGGTCGCTGGTCTCATCGGATGTGTTCCCAACCCTAGCTGCTAGCGGACGGCATCCTGGCCGTAGGGCGTGGCCAGACTGTCCGGAGGCACGGATCGGAATTCGACGTCGGCGCCCTGGCCCCGAATCGTAAGGTAGCCGTCGACGAGATAGGGTAGGAACTTACGGCGGAACGGAATCTCTCGGACGCACAACTGAACCCTCCCG
>JANLWV010000125.1:0-3955 GCA_031364765.1 Vicinamibacteria bacterium | reverse complement strand
GCATGTCGAGATAGGTGCGATTCGCGGGCGACATGATCAGGGTCGCGCCTTTCCCCACCGCGGCCGAGAGGTCGGTTCCCGGGCGCCAGTGTTGAATCAGGGGAGGCGGCTGCACGTCCACGAAGGCCACCTCGTCCCAGCCAATCACTCGCTTGCCTTGCCGCCGCACGATCCCGCTCACCCGCACGATGAATTGCGCATACTCTGGAGGGGTGAGTTTCTTCACCTCGTCGCCGCCGATGTGGAAGAACGGGCTCGGCGACAGACTTCCGATTTCCCGAACCACATCCTCCACGAAGCGGTACGTCACCTCGGAAGCAACACAGAGGCTGGAGAAACCCACCTTGATGTCGGTGTAGTGCGGTGGAGCCACACCGTCGCAGTTGAGTTCGGGGTAAGACGCTAGGGCCGCGTTCGTGTGACCGGGCATGTCGATCTCGGGCACGACCTCGATGAACCGTTCGCGTGCGTAGGACACGATGTCCTGGTACTGGTCCTGCGTATAGAACCCGCCTTCCCCCCCGCCCACTTCGCTGCGGCCGCCCCAGGCCGTGAGGTTGGGCCAGCTTTTGATCTCGATCCGCCATCCCTGATCGTCCGCGAGATGCAGATGAAGACGATTTAGCTTGTGCAGGGCCAGCAGGTCGATGTAACGCTTCACGTCGGCGACTCCGAAGAAGTGCCGCGACACGTCGAGCATCGCGCCGCGCCAGCCGAATCGGGGATGGTCGGCGATCTCAACCGCTGGGATCGCGATCGGCCGCGGCCGCGCGGCTTCGTGCTCGAGAAACGGAGGCAGGAGCTGACGGAGAGTTTGAACGCCGTAGAAGAGGCCCGAGGGCGAACTGGCGACCAGCTTCACGCCGGCCGGGGCCACCGTCAGTTCGTAGGCTTCGTCTCCAACCGGCGAACCGAGGTCGGCGATGGCGAGGACGATGTTCCCGTCCGGGGTCGTCGATCCCGCATCCACCACCGCCGGTCCGAAGGGTCCCACCGTCGTCAGCAGATCGGCCAGAAAACGACCGACGAACATCAGGCGCGGGTCGCCCGAGGGAACGAGGATCGAGGTTATGGGAGTGACCGCGAAACTCTCGCCCTCGTTGAAACGCACCGCGAGCGGCAAAGGGACGAGAGCCCGCGATGAAGGAGCCGGCCCCGGACTGGGGCTCGGGGCCTGGGCTATTGGCCTCGGCGCGGGGGAAGGCTTCTTCGCTGGGCTACACGACGTCAGGGTCGTCACCGCGCCCAGCGCGTAGACAAGGGGCCTGGTGCTTCCCACGTTCAGTCTCTCGGTCGCCGCAGAGCCAGCACGGTCAGGTCATCCGCGGGGGGGGCGCCCGAGGCGAAACCGTTCACCGCCCCGACCACACGGTCCACGCACTCGGCGGGGGAGGCGAGGGCAAGGCCGCGAAGGAGAGCCTCCAGCCGCTCGCTCCCGTAGAAGGACTCGTCGGGTGCTTTGGCTTCGGTGACGCCGTCGGTGTAGAGAAACATGCCATCGCCTGGCCGAAGGGTCAGTTCGGAGTTCGCGTACTTCGCCTCCTCAAGCACGCCCAGCGCCGGAGAAGTCGCATTCTCCAGACATTCCAAACCGCCCTCCGCCCGAAGAACGTAGGGAGGGTTGTGGCCGCCATTCGCATAGCTCACCCTTCCCGTGTCTAGGTCCAGCAGCGCTATGAAGACGGTGACAAACATGGCCCGCTCGTTGTCCCGCGAAAGCGCGCGATTCATGCGCGCCAGAACCTCGGCCGGGCTCTCCGCGGACTCCGCGGAAGCGCGGAAGAGCGTGAGGGTGATCGCCATGAAGAGGGCGGCGCCCATCCCTTTGCCCGACACGTCGCCCACCGTGAACCAGACCCGCCCGCCCTGCTCAAGCAGATCATAGAAGTCGCCGCCCACATCGCGCGCCGGTTCGAGGGCGGCGTGCATGGAGACGCCTCCCTTGGGAAAGCGCCGGGTGAGCATTCCCATCTGTATATCGTGGGCCAGACGCAGGCTCTCTTCGATGCGCTTGCTCTCCACCACCGCGGCGACGAGACGCGCGCGATCGATGGCGACACCGGCGATCGAGGCGAAGGCGCGGAGCAGCATCTCGTCGTCGGTCGAGAACATGGCGCGCTCTCGCTTGTTGAGAAGCTGGATCACGCCGAGGAGCCGGCCATCGCGGGAAAGCAGGGGGGCGCAGAGGATGTTGCGGGTGCGGAATCCGGTCTCCCGGTCGAACTTCGGATTGAACCTCGCATCGGCGTACGCATCGGGCACGTTCAGCAGGTCGAGCGTCTTCGCCACGTGGCCGGCAATGCCCACCCCCACGTGGAGGCTCACGGCATCCCGCGCGATCTGTCCCGAAAGATGACTGCGCAGGACGCTTAACTTCTCGTCGTGCATGAAGATGGTGCTGCGCTCCGCTTCCATGACTTCGGTCGCCTTGTCCAGGATGACTTTCAGCAGGGGATCGAGGTCGACGAGCACGGCCAGGGCCTTCGAGACCTCGAGAAGCGAACTGAGATGGCGGACGGCGTCCGTCTCCAGCAGCTCTTCCCTGGGCATCACGAGGAAAGCCGGACCAGACCCTGCTCGGTGGAGGGTTCCAGCGCGAAGAGGGTGGTAAAGCCGGCGAGATCGAACACCTGCCGGACCGACGAGCCCATGCCGCAAAGCGCCAGGCGACCGCCCCCTTCCTTTACCTTGCGCGCGAGCACCAGGAAGACGTGAAGACCCGCACTGCTGATGTACTCGACACCCGCGAGGTCCACCAGCAGCCGGGCTTCCGAGGCGTGGCCAAGAAGGACGGCTTCGAGGGAACTCGAGGAATTGGAGTCCACACGCCCGAGAGGGGCCACGATCAGAATGGTGTCGCGCCGCTCTTCCCGGATCTCCATGGTCAAACCCCGATTATCCGCTTCTTCAGGTGCAAGCGGTTCTCCCGACCAAGGCGCTCGTAGTCCACACCATCCACGAGTTGCCGGACCAGATAGATCCCGAGCCCCCCGATGGGCCTCGCTTCGAGTGGCGCCGTGGTATCGGGATCGACGCGGGCCAGGGGATCGAAGGGGATGCCGTCATCCACGATGAGAACGTCGAGCGCTCCTTCCGCGATTTCAAAGCGGACGTCGATGCGGCCGGTCTGACCGGGCGCGAAGCCGGAGCGGACGGTGTTGGACAGAAGCTCGTCCAAAGCCACCTGCACCGCACGAACCAGGGTTCCGGGGAGCCCATTCGACGTGCTGAAGGCGTCGAAGGCCCTCGCCACCTCAAGTACCCCCTCGGCGCATCCGGAGACGCTCACACTCTCCTGTGCCATCTGTCACCGTCCGTTTGACTCCTGGGCGCGCCGCTGTCATATTGCCCGGCACGCATTCGTGCCAGACGTTATTTCTAATCCAAAAACTTATCACGGGCGATGGTCATCTTCCCGTAGATAGGGAGGTCACCATGTCGAGTAAGCGCGCGGTCACGGTAGGAGTCGGAGTCGCGATCATCGCGGCTGGAGCTATCGCTTTTTTTGCCGTCAACGGTTTCCCGCCCGGAGAACGAGGCGCAGAGGGTACCGTGGGAGCGGCGGCCCGCTACCAGGCCCCGCAGATCGCGACCAGCGACGTTCAGGTCACCGACGCCCAGATCCAGGAGTTCCTACAGAGCGACACCTTCGACCGGCTCATTAAGGAGAAGGCCCTTCGCCCGGTCTTCGCCAGCGCTTCGGCCCGCGAGGCGTTGGCGCGTCCCGGCGTCATTGAGGCCCTCGCCCGCCCCGGTGTGATCGAAGCGCTGGCGCGTCCTGGTGTGATAGAAGCCCTCGCTCGCCCGGCGATCATGGAATCTCGGGCCCGGGCCGGCGTGATCGAAGCGCTGGCTCGCCCCGCGGTGTTGGTGTCCCTGGCGAAAGCAGGTGTGATCGATGCGCTGGCTCGTCCCGCGGTGGTGGAGTCCCTCACCTCAGGACGAGCCAGCGCTT
>JANLWV010000116.1:0-6499 GCA_031364765.1 Vicinamibacteria bacterium | reverse complement strand
TTTCCACCCTGGTGGCCCGGTACCTCGGCATGAGCCGGCCCGCCCTCGCGGATCGCGCGATCAAGTCGGGTCTCGTGATATCGCAGGTCTACATGATCGTGTGCAGCACCGCTTATCTCCTGGCCCCCGGGCTTCTCCTGGCCCCGTACGCGGCGGGCGCAGACCCGGCCAGTTTCGCCGAGGTCAGTCGAATCACGACCGTCCTCCTTCGCTTTGTCGCGTTCTATTCCATCTTCGACATGGTGAATGTGGTCTGCGCGGGAGGGCTCAAGGGAGCGGGCGATACGCGCTTCCCCATGACCGCGACCGTCGTCATTTCGTGGGTGGTCATGCTCTTCCCGACCTGGTGGTTCTGCGTGCGCGGCGGGCAAGGGGTCTACGTCGCCTGGGTGTTCGCCACGCTCTACGTGGTCGTTCTGGGTGTGGTCATGTTCGTCCGCTATCGTAAAGGCGCGTGGAAAGGCCTGCGAGTCATCGAATCAGACGCCCTGCCGGCGCTCGATCTTCCGTAACGGGAGCCATCGGCGGCCACGCCTCGGAGACGCGATTCTTCACGCTCTCATGACCTCGATCTTTCGCCCTTTCCCTCGGCTGGTCATGACGGTGGTGGCCGCGGCTCTGTTGGGCTGGTGTTTTGCGAGCGATCCCGTGAGACTCTACGAAGGTCGCTTCTTTTCGGATGGCGCCACCTACTACTCGATGGGCTGGAGCCTGGTGGGCGACCATGACCTTGAATACACCGCGGGCGATCTGGCCCGGGTCAGGCGCGAATACCCGGAGGGGCCGACCGGTCTCTTCCTGAAGCGGGCCTCCGGCGGTTTCGAGCTCGACGGTTCGGCGCCCTGGATCAAGCGCGTGCCTCCTGAGGCGAAGAGGCTCTACTTCGGCAAAGCCATGACGTACCCGATCCTGGCCGCGCCGTTTGTCGCGGTCCTCGGGACGCGCGGTTTCCTGGTCTTCAACGCCCTGTGTCTCCTCGTCGCCTGGCTCTGCGCGTTTGTCGAACTGCGAAGACGCGCGCGCGATAGCCTCGCGGTTATCAGCTCGGCCGCTTTGATCCTGGCCACCGTAGCACCCCTCTACATCTTCTGGATTCAACCCGAACTCCTCAACCTGGCCCTCGTTTCTCTGGCCCTGCTGGCCTGGCGACGTGACCTTCCGATGCTCTCCGCCCTTCTCTTCGGCCTCGCCGCCTACACGAAGCCCACCCACATCCTGATGGCCGCCCCGCTGGGCCTCTCGCCCCTGTTCGAGGCGGGCGCGCCCTTCGCAAAGCGCATGCTCGAAGCGATCCGCCGGGGCGCCGTCATGACCCTCTGCGCGCTGGCTCTGTTCGGTGCGAACGTGCTCGTCACCGGTGAATGGAACTACCAGGGCGGCGAGCGAAAGACCTTCGGTTCGGAGTTTCCGTTCGATCGAGACGACCTCAAGGACGTCACGTTCGGGAACAGCGGCGAGTGGATGACCACGATGAAGCTGGGGCCCCTTGGCGAAGGGGAGGAGGAGACGCGCGGCGCGGGGATCGCTCAGTCCGCGGCCGAGTTGCATTCGATGTTCCTCGCCAATCTCGCCGATTTCTGGGTGGGTCGCTACGCCGGAATGCTGCCCTACTTTGCCCCCGCCTTCCTGGCCCTCGTGCTCTTCCTGGTTCTCGGCCCCCGGGAGAAGGAGGGATGGTTTGCCATCGCCGCACTCGTCCTCTTTTATCTTGTGAGCATTCTGATTCTCCCCGGGCCCTCCAACTGGTATGGCGGCGGGGGAACCGTGGGGAATCGCTATTTCATGGCGGCCCTGCCACTCGCCGCGTACTTCCTGCCGAAAGGCCGCGACCTGCTGGTGGGGTTTTTGGGGACGGCTCTCAGTGCGATGTTCCTTCTTCCAGCGTGGCTTCGGCCGGTCGAGCATTCAATCAAGCCCTCTCTCCTGGCGAGCCCTCCCGGAGGTTCCCTCACGTATCTTCGGGCCGAGCGCGCCATGCTGAACGACCTGTCGTTTTGTACCGATGCGTGGCGAAAGAAGCAGCCCTATGACGATGCCGAGGGCGATCCGCCGATCCATCGCCCCGGTTCGCGTCATGGCTACTGGCTTTATTTTCCCGACAACGGCACGTTTGGACGCGAGACCATTCCCGGCATGTTCCATAAGGACGGAGAGCCCATGGAGGGCTTCCGCGTGCAGCGGGGTGAGATTACCGAAGTGCTCCTCCGCGCGAACGAGCCGGTCGACTGGATCGAGGTCACGCTTTTTGGCATGCGGACCGGCGACGACATCGAGATCAACGCCGGTGGCGGGGCCCAGCGGGCGCTCGTGCCGGGGCTGGGCGCGGCCAGCTTCAGAGTTCTCCCAGGACGGCACGTCATGTATTACGACTCGTTTGTCTACAGCCTGACCGCGCGGTCGCACGGCATCGCGCTCCCTCACAACCCCACGGCGAGACAAACCGAGCACACGCTGGTGCGCCTGGCTCTCCATGTAAGCCCCCGTCCGGCTCCCTAGCAGCATCGACATCGACACCAACGCCGCCGCCGACCTTCGGTTACCGGATGCTCGCTACGGTAGGCTCGATCTGCGGTCCAACAGAGCCGTCGATGGAGGCAAGAATGGGTGAAGACGTCCGTCGGTTCTACGAGGCGGCGATGTCAGGCGGGACCTTCGACGGCCAACTCGCCAAGGACTTTCAGGCGGCCCTCCGGCGCTCCTTCGGCGGGGTGCGCCGAGAGGACTGCGACTGGTACCACACCATGGATTTTGGTCCGGGCGATGTCGTGCAGGGCGTGTGGGATCTAAGGGGGCGCGAGCGCAGCTACCTGGGCTTTGTCGACGTGGCTGAGCAGAGAGTGCTCGAGATCGGTCCGGCCACCGGCCATCTCACCCGCTACATGGAGAAGCAGGGAGGTGACGTCGTCGCTTTCGACGTAACGCCCGGTGTCGCCACGGACATCATTCCGCAGGTGGGGCACGACCTGGACGCGCACCGTCGCCTGAATACCGCCTACGCTGAGCGCGTTCGGAACAGCTGGTGGTATGGCCATTCGAAGTTCAAATCCGGAAGCAAGGCCGTGTACGGCGATATCTACTCGCTACCGAAGGATCTTGGCCGCTTCGATGTCTCGCTCCTGGCGAGCGTCCTTCTCCACGTGGCGAATCCATTCCGGGTGCTGGAGCAGACGGCCACGCTAACGGACCGCGCGGTGGTGGTCACGGAGCCCGTGCGCCGGATCCCCGACCCGGAGGGGCGGGCGCTCATGGAGTTTTCCCCGGTGGATACTACGAAGACCGTCGTCGTGTGGTGGTCCCTCACTCCCCAGGCCATCGTTCGCATGCTGCAGGTCCTCGGTTTCCTCGAGTTCTCCGTCTACTTCCACCGACAGAGCCACCACGTGCACCATGATCTGGGGAGGCCCGCTGAGGAGTCTCTCTACTTCACTGTCGTCGCGGAGCGACACCAGGGATGGGCGCGCCGGCACATTCGGAGCGCCGCCGAGGAGCAGGAGGAGGTGGCGGTCAGGCGACAATGGGCCCCGGAGTCACAGGTCAAAGCACTGGAGGCCGAGCTTCTGGGGATGAGGTCCTCCCTCTCCTGGCGTCTCACCCGGCCGGCCAGAATGCTCGCCTCCTCGCTGCGACGCCTTTTTCCTTGAGGCGGGGGGCCGCAGTTCGCGGACGGAGTGCCATGCTCAGCCCCCGCACCCCCGTCGCTGCGGGCGAGTAAATCGCCCTCCGCTCCTAGCTTCGAGGCTGTGGGCCGAGGTCCGTGTCTGGCCGGTGGCGAGACAAGCATGGCCGAAGCTCGACGGCTCGTTCTTTCAGATCGCGCGATTGACTCGCGCGATCTGAGCGTTGATGAGGCCCCGACGAGCGAAGGCCAGGGGGTTCCAAGGGGGGCCGGGTCCGTGTCTGGCCCCCCTTGGCTCAACTACGACGACGCGCCCAGGGTGAGTTTCACCGTGCGCGTCTTGCCGTCGCGCCACACCTTGACGTTCACGGTGGCGCCGGGCTCGATGTACGAGAGCCGGCCAGAAAGATCGGCCTGGCTCGTGACCGGCTTGCCGTCGATCTCCGTGATCACGTCTCCCACGGCGATGCTGTTGCGATCGATGTCGACGCCGGTCAGGCCCACACGCGCGGCCGCCGAACCTTTCTCCACGCTCTGGATCACGGCGCCACGAACGCCGAATCGTCGGGCCACCAGGCCATCGAGCTGGCTGTTCAGCTGGACGCCGATGACCGGCCGGCGCATCCTGCCGAACTGGATCAACTGCGGAACGACCCGGCTTACGGTGTCCACGGGGACGGCGAAACCGATGCCCGCGTTAGCGCCGGAGGGGGAATAGATGGCGGTGTTCACGCCGATCAGCCGGCCCGAACTGTCGAGGAGGGGCCCGCCTGAGTTGCCGGGATTGATGGCGGCGTCAGTCTGGATCACGTCTTCGATCGGCGTGTTGAGCACGCTTGTGATGGTCCGCCCCAGGGCGCTCACGATGCCCGTGGTGAGCGTGTGATCGAGACCGAAGGGATTTCCGATGGCAAAGACCTTCTGGCCGACTTCCAGACTGGCGCTGACGCCCACGGCCAGAGGCCTCAGATCGCTCCGGGGCGCCTCGACGCGGATGACGGCAAGGTCGAGCTCCGGGGAATAACCCACCAGCGTGCCGGCGAGATTCTTGTCCTGGAGCGTCACCGTGATCTCGGCCGAACGGGAACCCACCACCGGCTGGACCACGTGGAAATTCGTGACGATGTGGCCTTTTTCGTCCCACACAAACCCGGAGCCCGAGCCCGTGGCCTGCTCCGACACCGTGCGGCTCCAGAAGTCCACCTGCTGGTCCGTAGTGGTGATGAAGGCCACCGCGGCCTGTGACTGTTTGAAGAGGGCGATGGTCGCCCTCTCGTCGGCATCGAGACTGCGCTCGCGCGAGCCCGCCTCGGTCCGGGTCTGAGCCTCCGCGATCGGCGGTCGAGTGACGGCATCCTTGATGTCTTTGCCGAAGTAGGTTCCAAGCCCGGCGCCGAGGAGGAGGGCCGGAAAGAAGACGCGTCCTAGTCTCATGCCGCGAGTTTAGGGTTGGTCTTCGATCGGACCCCAAGCGGGAAGGCCAAGGTCGCGGATAATCAGAGTTGTTCTCGTGACCCAAACCCCCGAAACATCGGCGTCCGCCCCAAGGTCTGGAGCCCTCGTCGCTCTGTGGGCGGCGGGCGTTGCCCTGCGCCTTGGCTTCGTTTTCCTGGAGCCAAAGACCTCGCCGATCGCCGACGAGACCATGTGGCTCATGGCTTTGAACCGGATTCCGGCCGCGCACTTCTCACCCTTCGCCAACTACCCGATCTTCCACCCGCCGCTGTATCCGTACTTCCTGGCTGCGATGAACGCAGCGTTCGGCAGCCTGCTGGCGATCAAACTCGCGCAGGCTCTGATCGGAAGTCTGCTGGTTCCGGCGGTCTTCCGAATCGCGTCCCGCGTGTCTGGGCCGCGAGCCGCCGTCCTGGCCGGGCTGTTTGCCGCCGTCTATCCGGAGCTGATCTGGTACTCCGCTCATTTCTGGTGCGAGACGTTTTTCCTTTCGCTGCTCTGGTGGGCGATCGAGCGGGTCCTTTCGGCGGACGAAACTTCCAGGCAAAAAACGGCGGCCCTGGCGGGCATCCTCTTTGGTCTCGCGGCCCTGACCCGGGAAACCGTGCTCTACCTTCTCCCTATAGCGGCCCTGTGGCTCGCGGCGTCGAAACCGCGAAGCCGAAAGGCTCTGGCCCTCATGCTTCTCGCCGGGGCGCTCGGGGTGGTTTTGCCCTGGACGGTCCGCAACTGGATTCAGTTCAAGGCATTCATTCCCGTGTCCACGGCCGGAGGCCTGAATCTGTATCAGGGGAATGCCGAGGTCTCACGCGACGAGGTCTACCACGAGTACTACGCAAACGAAGGCAAGGTCGAGCAGTATCAATGGGCCAGGACGGAAGGGATCAAGGCCATATGGCGGCGGCAGCCCGGTTGGCTCTTCGAGAAGCTCCGCGACGAAGGACCGAGGCTTGCCGAGCTGGACTCGCTCGCGTTGATTCACTTAAGAAGGCGCGCCTACGAGGATCCGACGTGCGACGTGTACCGGGGCGTGGCGGCCATCGTGCTCATCCCGTGGATCCTGATCGCCCTCGGCTCGGTCGTGGCGCTTTCGGGGACCAAGGTGAATCGGCGGACGGTGTTCCTTATCGGGATGCTCACCGCCTATCTGCTGCTCCACATCGCGACGCACGGCTTCTCTCGCTACCGGCTGCCCGTGATTCCGGCCTTCATGATTCTGGCCGGATCGCTGGGCGATGTCGATTGTCGAATCGGGCGCACCGCCGGGCGAAGGCTCCTCCTGATCGGGCTCGCGGTCGCGTTGGCCCTGCTTTGGGCGCCATCGCTCCTCGACCAGCTCGGCCATCTGGGCTTGGTTCCGCCGCCAACCTACGAGGGCTTCACACCGATCTGCCGTGTCCCCTAAACACCTGGGATATGAACTTCATG
>JANLWV010000104.1:0-3492 GCA_031364765.1 Vicinamibacteria bacterium | reverse complement strand
CGGCATCACCAAGGCGTCGCTGTCGACCGACTCGTTCATCTCGGCCGCGAGCTTCCAGGAAACCACCAGGGTGCTCACCGAGGCGGCCATCTCCGGAAGAGTCGACCACCTGCGCGGTCTCAAGGAGAACGTCATCATGGGCCGGCTCATTCCCGCCGGCACGGCGATGCCCTACTACCAGCGTGTGGAGATTCCCGAGGAGGTCTACGAGAGCCGCGAGGAAGCCTTCGACGCCGAATACAAGCCCGATTCAGCGACCGAAGAGGCCGTGGTGGGCGGGACGTACGGAGCGGATTCGTAGCGCACGTCACCCGCGAACCGACGTACTCGTGGGCGTTCTCGTACTCGGTCGTAGATGGCCGGAGTTACGGGAGTCTTCCTTTCTTTCGACTACGCTCACGAGCAGCCAGAATTCAGATTCGTCCACCTTCCGACGTGACTTCGGCCCACCTTTCTCCGAGTGCCTTGCGCAGCGCGGCTCGAGTGGGATCCTGGGGCTCCGTTCTTGCCCCATCGTGAACTGTGGCCCCGCATTGCAGGCAGAATCGCGCCTTCTCGGGGAGCGGTGTCTTGCCGGAGGCGCATTCCATGCCGTTATCTCCCGAGAGTCGGGGCCTCCCTGATGTCCTCGGTGGCCCCGCCCGGAAGCGTTCCGCCTGATCCGGCAGCGTTCTGAATCTCCGTCAGAACGCGGCGCAGGCGGTCGACGGCTGCGCCGCCCGCGGTCGTCCCGCCGTTTGGAGCGAACAGCCCGTTCGTGTGAGTCCACAGGATACGCAACTGCTCAAGGCGCTGAGCGCGGCGCGATCTGGCCTCTTCGATCCTCGACTGAAGGCTCCGGACGGCGTCGAGCTGCTTCTGCAGGATTTCGCGAATCTCCCTGTTCAGATCGTTGGGGCCTCGATCCGGTCCCAGCGAGTCCAGCCGATCGACGAGACGTTTTGCCTCGGCCGGGTCGACGGCGCTCCCCAGCGCACCGATCTGATGATCCAGCGCCGCTATGTCCTTCGTGAGTCCACGAGCGACCTCGCGCGCCCGGTCGCGGACATCGGCGAGGTCGGTGCCCGCCTGAGATAGTGCCGCCGAGATCGCGGCGTTCAGTTCCTGTGCAGACGATGGCGCGGTTGAACTGCCGGGGGAGACACCGGAGGGCAGGAGAAGGGCGGCGATGTCGGGGCGTGACCAGAAGGTCGGATGCGCGGTGTCCTTTTGAAGCATCTCCCCAGCCAACTCCCGCCTCAGTCCGGCTGCCGAGGCCGACTTTGTCCACCGGAACGCCAGGAACAGGCCGGCCACGGCCATGGCGATTGGGGGCACCACGATCCCTCGCCCCACGTTTGACTTGAGGAAACGATCCACCCTTATGACGACGGTCTCTCGGCCGGTCAGTTGATAGAAGTTGCTTGCGTTACTTGAAATCAAAGTGACGGCCGAGACCCACAGGGGAAAGACGATGACTGCAACACCGAGCAACGCCCTCGCGCGTCGCAACTCGGCGGGCAATCTGTGCCACAAGTCGTTTCGGGCCCTCCACCGAACGGGATACCACCCCAGCCACCAGACCGGCTTCAGCACCGCGGCCCGGAAGATCTCGGGCCAGACATGACCCAGGCGGCGGGCCTCGAGCGCCGCGCCGGCCATTGCTACGACCACGATCAAAAGGAACCCAAGCGTCAGGCGCGGGAGTCCATCAATGGCCAGCCGGGAGGCCAGGGGGTCCATCGGCTCGGGCGTCATCGAGGCGTTGGCCCAGACGAATACGGTCACCACGGACGCTATCGCCACTATTTTGGCTCCCCGCCATATCGGAATGAGGGGGGCCGGCACCGGGGCCTTGTCCGTCGATAGGGATATGGCCGACTTGAGGGCCAGCGCGTCGGGCCACCTGTCGTTCGGATTCTTGGCAAGGCTCCGCATGACCGCGCTCGCGAGACCGACCCCGGCATCCGGCGCGAGGGACTTGAGGGCCGGCGCTTCCTTGGTGATGTGCTGGGCCATGATGTCTCCCGCGGTGGGTCCCTCGAAAGGCAGTCGTCCCGCGAGCATCGCGTAACCCATGACACCAAGCGAGTAGAGATCGCTTCGATTGTCGATGTCCGATTTCCCCTGCGCCTGTTCAGGTGACATGTACTGCGGTGTCCCGAGGATGCTCCCCACCTCGGTCATGGTCTGGCCCGCGCCAAGCGCCTTGGCCACACCAAAGTCGGTCAGGAGAGCACGGCCCGTTCCCTCCTCCAGAAGGACGTTGTCGGGCTTGATGTCCCGATGAATCACCCCAAGCTTGTGGGCGTACTCGAGGGCATCGGCGATCTCGATGAGGATGCGCCGCGCATCCTCGACGGGCAGCCGTCCTTCGCGTTTCAAGCGCGCGGCAAGGGACTCACCCTTGACGTAACCCATGACGAAATAGAGCGTGCCGTCGACGTCGCCGAAGGTGTACAGGGGAACGATGTTGGGATGGGAAAGCCTGGCGGCGGTGCGGGCCTCTCGGCGGAAGCGTTCGCGGCTGTCTTTCGTGGCGCCGCGATCGGGAGGTAGGACCTTTATCGCGACTTCTCGTGCGAGAGCGGCTTCGGTCGCGAGGTAGACAGCAGCCATGCCGCCCTTGCCCAGGAGGCGTCCCATTTCGTACTGCTGGCCGAGGGCTTTTCGGAGCGCAGCGCGAGTCGGATCTTCGGCCTCGCCCGTCGGAACATCAGGCGCCCTCGCGCCACACTTCAAGCAGAAGAGCGATCCGTCCGGAAGCGTTGCGTGACACGAGGGGCACTCCATTCCCGATACCTCTTGAGAGATTGTAGGTGAACTCACCCCCGGCCGGTCAGCTTCCTCTTCTCTGACCCCTCCAACCGCCGCCTCAACTCATCCTCGCCCGTCGCCGGCGGAGCGAACGCCGGATATGGCAAGGCGAACGCAGCCTCGGTCGTGATCAACTCCGGCGCGTGAGTCCGAATCGCAGCGTCGATGAGCGCGTACCCGTGATTCATCAGCACCGCCTGCTCCACGTCGCTGAAGGCGTCGAGGTCGGTGCGGATGTTGGCGATGACGTCCATCGCGAACGTCTTTGAATAGCCGGGCTCTCGGGCGGCGGCATAGCGGGCCGTCGAACTTCCCACTCCGATGTACGCGCCCTTGATCGTGCCTTGCGTGAAGCCCGAAATGAGAAAGCGCTTGCGCACGCCGCGGGCCTGGCACTCCTGGATCGACTGATAGCGCTTGATGCGCCACGTCCAGCTCTTGTCGGCCTCCGCGTCCATCAGGCCGCCCGCGTCTGACACCAGCACCACCCGGTGGCTCTTCCACACGGGCTCGAGACCCATGTTGTCGTAGACGCCGCCGTCCGTAACTCGGAGGTCTGCGAGGATCTGCTTTCGCTCATCGGCGCTGACACCGGGCGTGCGGCCTCCTTTGAACCGAAGGGCGGCGCGGTCGATGCGCATCGGACCGAAGAGCGGCGGGAAGCAGGCCGAGGCGGCCACCGCCTGAGCCAGTGTG
>JANLWV010000085.1:0-12556 GCA_031364765.1 Vicinamibacteria bacterium | reverse complement strand
CTGGATGGCCAGAATGGCCAGCAGGAGGCGTGATTGCGGTATGCCGATTTCGTTGCCGTAGGTCGCCCCAACACGGATGACCGTATTGACTCCGTCGTTGTAGATGAGGAACGCCACCATCATCATGAACGCTTCCCGGTAGCGCTTGAGGTCGCGGAATGTCGCCACCAGCGATCGCACCGTGCCCACGACCGCAGCCGACATCGATCGGCGCACTCCCTCTCCGTCGCCGCTCGCCGGTGGTTCGGGAACGTTTTTGAACAGCGGTATCGAGAAAAGAGCCCACCACAAGGCCGCGAAGGCGAAAGACGCGCGGGTGGCGGCGCCCGCATCCGCGAACCCCCACGCATGCGGATTGGAGATCCAAAGCAGATTCAGAGCGAGGACGAGACCGCCGGAGAGATAGCCAAACGCATAGCCCGCGGAGGAAACGAGATCGATCTCTTCCGGTTTGGCCACATGGGGCAGGAGGGAGTCGTACAGAATGAAGGAGACCGCGATGGCAACGTTCCCGAGGCTGTACCAGACGAGTCCAAAGAGCCAGTCGCCCGGACCGACAAACGCGATCCCTAGCGTCGCCCCGACGCCGACTGCGATGAAGACTCCCATGATCCGCTTCCGCGCGCCGGAAAAGTCCGCCATGGCCCCGAAAAAGGGGCCGAGGACAGCCACCACGAGCGCGGCGATGGTCGTGGCCAGATAGAATCGGGCGCTGCGGTCGGCTTCCGTCAGGCCGGTGGCCAGAACGCTCGGGAAGTAAACCTGAAAGACCTGCATACCTGACGTCATGAAGACCGAGTTCGCCCAGTCGTAGGCCACCCATCCCCGAAGTTCGGGGCGTGAAAGTCCCAGGCGCTCGAGAAGCGGAACAGCCACCGTGCGCGCATTCTGACATTGCCGCAGGGCGTCGCCGGATTGTTCTTGTCAGAATAGGGGCGACACCATGCCCAAGAACCGCTTGTCGTTCGTCCTGCGCGTCCCGATCATGTTTCACGACGTGGACGCCGCCGGCACCGCCTACTACCCGCGCCTCGTCGACTTCTGCCATTGCGCGTTCGAGGCCTTGTTCAACGCGCGTATCGGCCCTGCGTATTCAAAGGTGATCGGCGGAGGCGTCGGTTTTCCTTCGGTCCACTTTGAAGTCGACTTCCTGAAGCCCATTCGTCACGGCGACACCATCGACATCGGGGTCCGAGTGGCTCATGTGGGTCGAACGTCGGTGGGGCTTGCTTTCGAAGCTCGACGGGGACGAACGGTTCTCTTCCGGGCCAGGAACGTGGTCGTGGTCGTCGATCTCAAGACCATGACCAAGAGACCGCTGAAGCCCCGGATGCGCCAACGTTTTCTGGCCTTGCGTTAAGCCAACACCAATCGCTCGATCAGATCCACACGGCGGGCGAGGTCGGCGACAACCACGTGTTCGTGCCGGGCGTGGGCGCCGTCGCCCATCGGACCAAGCCCGTCGAGGGTCGGAACTCCCGCCGCCGCGGTCAGATTCCCATCCGAAGCTCCGCCCACGCGTTCTCCGCGAAGTTCGAAGCCTAGATCCTTCGCGATCTTCTGGGCGCTCGCGAAGAGGGCGCGCGACGCATCGGTCTCGGCCAGGGGAGGTCGATCGAAGCCCCCCTGAACGTCGACGGCGACCCGCGGGTCTTGCGGGCGCCACGCGCGCAAGTCGCGTTCGACCCGCTCTGGCTCCGACGCGTTCCAGACCCGGCAGTCGACCGCGACCTCCGCGTGCTCGGGAACGACGTTCGTCTTTGTTCCCGCCGAGGCGACCGTCGCGGTAACCGTGGTTCCGGCGTCAGGGTTTGCGAACTTCTGCGTGTCCAGGACGAATTCGGCAAGCGCCTTGAGCGCAGAGGCTCCCTTCTCGGGATCGAGGCCGGCATGGGAGGAGACTCCCTTGAACCGCAGCCGGAAAAGACCGGTTCCCTTTCGAGCCACCTTGGCCGCGCCGCCGCTCGCTGAGGGTTCAAGGACAAGAACCCGGTCGTGTTTCTTCGCCAGTGAAAGGAGCAGGTCGCTTGAGGCGGAGCTTCCGACTTCCTCATCGGGAACGAGCAGCAGGGTCACGCGCGGTGGCGAAGAGCGGTG
Organism: Vicinamibacteria bacterium; assembly: GCA_031364765.1. Taxonomy (GTDB): domain Bacteria; phylum Acidobacteriota; class Vicinamibacteria; order Fen-336; family JAGNNV01; genus JAGNNV01. Next base: position 10,459 of record JANLWV010000085.1, on the reverse strand, counting down.
GCGAAGACGGTCAAGAACTTGAATAGCTACAGCCACACCCGCCTTCATGTCGAAGACACCGGGTCCCCGAACAACCTGGCCGTCGTTCGAGAACGGAAGCTCCAGAAGCGTCCCCACTGGCCAGACGGTATCGATATGGCCCAGGAGCAGGGTGCCGCCGCGGTCCTCACCCAAAGTGAGGATGGCCACCACGGCGTCGCCGCGAGGCGGACACGGAACACGACGCGCGATGGACACCCCTCCAAGGTTCAGTCGCTCGCAGATCCAGGCCGCGACGCCACTTACCCGCTCCGGCTCATCGGAGGGCGATTCGCGCACGACCAGTTCGCGCAGGTCGCCGAGAATGCGGTCAGGGACCTCCCTGGTCGCGATCATAGGTCCCGGCTGGCCTAACTTTTTCGGAGGTCGCACGGAACTTGAAGGACCCAGCCTTCGTTACTGCAGGTAGACAGGGAAAATCCATGACCACGCTCTTCATCCTGGGCCTGATGTTCTTTGGCGCTATCTTTTCGCTGGTTCTGATACCGCTCATGCTTCTGAAGGTGGCCTTCGCCCTGGTCATCGCCCTGATCGTGATTCCGCTCAAGATTCTGGGAGCGGTAATCGGCGGCCTCGCCCGGGGCTTCTTCCAAGGCCTGTTCCTCCTGGCGCTTCTACTTGTCCCTCTCGCGCTGATCGCCCTGCCGTTCACGATCCTGGCGTTCGGGGGGTGGCTGGTCTATCGGGCGTTCCGTCCGAAGCGTCCTCCGCAGGCTTACGTGGTCGCCTGATGGGTCTAGGAGCCCGTGGGGAACGGACTCTTAGCGACGGGCTGAAAGGTCGTCCTTCACCACCGCCCCGCCCTTCATCACAAAGCCGACGCGTTCGAGTTCGGTGATGTCCTTCAGGGGATCACCCCGGACCGCGATGAGGTCGGCGAACTTCGACGTCTCCAGAGTGCCGACGCGGTCCGCCCAGCCCAGGATCTCGGCGTTGAGCTTCGTCGCCGAGACGATGGCACTCATGGGCGACTCGCCGAGCTGAACCCGGATCCGCAGTTCTCCTGCGTTTTTGCCGTGGGGAATCACTCCGGAGTCGGTGGCAAGCCCAATTGGAAGACCGGCGGCGAGGGCGGATTTGAAACTTCGAATCTCGCTCTCGAGGATCTTTCGGCTCCGCTCCTTCTCGGATTCCGGGGTGCTTTGGGAGTTCTGGATGTACTCGCCGGTGAGCAGCGTGGGCACAAAATAGGTGCGGCCCGCGGACTTCTTCAGGAGTTCGATCGCTTCGTCATCGAGCATCGTGCCGTGGTCGATGGTTCGCACACCGGCACGGATGGCGGCTTTGACTCCACCCGCCCCATGGGCATGAGCGGCCACCTGCCGCCCCCATCGATTGGCTTCCGTGACCGCGGCTCCGATTTCCTCGTCGGAGTACTGCTGCGCACCCGGCTCGATGCCCTTCGAGAGGACGGCGCCGGTGACCAGGATCTTGATGAAGTCGGCGCCATTTTTGAAGTTGGTCCGAACCGCTTTCACGATCTCGTCCGGACCATCGGCCAGGTTCCGGACCATGGGAACATCGACATAGATCGAGAACTGGCGCGCGTCTCCGGCGCCGCCCGTCGATGAGACGTAGTTCCCCGCTACCAGGAGGCGCGGTCCGGGAATGGCGCCGTCGTTGATAGCGTTCCGGAGCGCCACGTCGACATACGGCCAGGTAGGACCCATCTCGCGGCAGGTTGTGAATCCTGCTTCGAGGGTGACCCGGGCGTTCCGTGCTCCCCAAAGCGCCGCCTCGGCCGGCGTCGTCTTGAGCAGCGCTTCCTCCCAATGGATCCCATACCTGTCGGTCAGGTGGGTGTGCAGATCAATGAGGCCGGGGAGCAGAGTCGCATTCCCAAGATCGATCACGCGCGCGCCCGGCGGCACCTCCAGGGTCGCCCCGACCGCCACAATCCGGTCTCCTTCGACGCGAACCACGGCCGGAGAAATCGCAGCGCCGCCTCGCCCATCGATCAGACGACCCGCCTTCACCATGGTGGGCGGGTTCGGCTCCTGCGCGGCGGATGAGAGCCCCAAGGCGGTGATGATGGTGAACACGGCCAGGGGCATTGAGTGGGTGAGCATTCTCATCAGAAACCCTTCTGCTTCAGGTTGCCTTGAACTACTTCCGGCGACCGATGAAACCGGCTCGGCGAAAGGCCAGGTAGAGCAACGTTCCCAGCGACGCCATGAATCCGAGGACCGTCCAATAGCCAAGAGGGTGCCGGAGTTCGGGCATGTGCTCAAAGTTCATTCCGTAGATTCCAGAAACCAGGGTAAGCGGAAGCAGGATCCCAGACATGACGGTAAGGACACGCATGACTTCGTTGGTCTTACTGGCGGAAACGGCCTGAATGCTCGTGAGCACGCCGTCGAGGAGGTCGCGCGACGAATCAACGGCGCCGCGGACCGCCAGCGCATTCCCCAGAACCTCCTGAAACGACGCCTTCGCCTCTTCACTGATAAACCGACTGCGCTTGGTGCCGAGCAGCATCAGGACAATATGGAGCGAAGCCGCGAGTTTCTTGAGAGTCAGAATGTTGCCCGCAACCTCGTTCAGACCCTTCTGCGCCGATTCCGAGTCTCCCAGAACCAGTTTGGAGTCGAGAACGTCCAGGGCGTTGTCGTTGGCGAGGTTCAGATGCGCGCAGTCGTAGAGGCACCGCTCGATGAAGAGAAAGGCGATGAACGCGGGGCTCTTCCCGGCCAGACGGAAGGCATCCTCGGCGCTTGCCTTGACTGAGTCGACCACGTCCATCTGCCTTCGGTGATAGGTGATGACGTACTCCGTCGAGAGAACCAGAATCATCCGGTCGAGTTCGATCTCGCTGATGCCTCGCCTGGTGTCGAGATGGCGTTCCGGATCCTCCACCTCATACAGGTAGAAGGCGAGAGCCTCCGACCTCTCGACAATGCGGGGGAGGATCTCGGGATCGTCGAAGTGAGAGACCAGACGAAGGTTGAGCTCAAGCCTCAGCAGCAGGTCGTTGAGAACACCGATGTCCCCACCCTGTATGTCAATCCAGGAGAAAACGCCTTCGTCCAGCAGCTCTCGGTCGAGTTCGTCGCGGGAGAAACGGCGGACCGACTTGTCGGAACGAGAGAAGCTGACACCATAGAAAACTGATTCCGGTGTCGTCACTTCCCCAGTCTGCCACCAATACCGTCTATTTCGAAGCGCTTACAATCTGAAGACGATGAGCCTGGAAGCGGCCCTTGCCACCCACCGGACCTCGGAGCCTCGTGAAGAACGGGATCGGATGCGCATGCTCGAGTTTGCGCGTACCCACCGAGAGCCATTCGATCGCGCCATTCCGGAAGGCCATTTCACGGGCTCAGGACTCGTCATGTCGGAAGACGGTTCGGCCGTGCTGCTGCTCCACCACGCCAAGCTCCACCGCTGGTTGCAGCCCGGGGGCCACGGCGAGCCGGGCGAAACCCTGGGCGAGAATGTGGCCCGTCGCGAGGTGGCGGAGGAAACCGGACTTGCCCCGAGGCTCCATCCGACCGCTCCCCGTCCCTTCGATGTCGACATCCACCTCATCCCCGCGCGCAAGCTCGACCCCGGCCATGAACACCTCGACCTCCGCTACCTGTTTGTCGCCCATCCGTCCGAGCCTCTGCGGGTGGAACCGTCCGATGCGCCGTCGAGTACGGTTTCGGTACCGTCTCTCCAGTGGTTCGACACCGACGCGGCTCTGGCCATGGACCTCGACCCTGGCCTGAAACGAATGATCCGCAAGGCGAAGAAGTTTCTGGTCGCCCCGTGATGCCACCGCCGGAGTTGAGCGTCGTCATACCGACCCTGAATGAAGAAGAGTCCCTCGCCGCGGCGGTTCAGTCTGTGGCGGACGCGGATGAAATTATCGTGGTCGATGGCGGGTCCTCCGACCGAACCGTGGACCTGGCCCGCGATCTGGGCGCGCAGGTTCTTTCCACCCCCGCCTGCCGCGGTCTGCAGATGGCGGAGGGTGCGGCGCTGACGCGAGGTGAATGGATTCTTTTTCTTCACGCCGACTCCCGACTGGAAGCGGGAGCCTGCGCATTCATTCGGACCCTCGACCGCAATGTCGTCGGAGGCGCATTCGATCTGAGATTCGATGACGCTCAGGTCGTTTACCGATTCCTGGAGGGCGTCATCCGGCTGCGGACGAGAGCCTTGCGCCTTCCTTATGGCGACCAGGCAATCTTCGCGCGCCGTTCCGCGTATGAGGCCGCGGGGGGCATGCCTCACCTCCCCTTAATGGAGGACGTGGCGTTTGTCCGCGCCCTCGGCGCCGTGGGTCAATTCGCGTTCCCGGCTATTCAGGCAATCACCAGCGCCAGGCGTTACGAACGTCGCGGGCCCCTTCGCTCGATGGCGGCTAACCTGCTTCTCCTCGCCCGCTACTTCGCCGGCGCCGACCCGACGACCCTCGCCCGTGCGTATCGGCCCGGCAGTCCGTGGTGAAAGTCGGCCGTGCCCCAAGGGCAGGCTTCGCGCTCGCACCGAGGCGAGCGATGCGCCCCTCACCACTTCCCGGCCGCGCGCTCCTTGGCCGGAAGTATCTCGAGACAGGTTGTCCAGTACCCGGTTCGAATCGTCTCCACAAACTCGGGCGGCAGACGCTCGCTCTCCATCTCCGCGGCCAGAGCTTCGTGGTTGTACTCCACCGGAACGAAGGCGGTCACCATGTCTCCCTGAGCCTGCTCGATGGTGGCGAACCACACGTGGGTCTTTCCGTCGTTGGCCGGGCGACCGAGAGCACCCACGTTCACGATGCCCCGCGAAGGACCCACCATGCGACTCCAGTGAATTCCGGTGTGCGTGCAGACAATGATGTCGGTCTCGCAGTCCCGAAGCAACTTCTCGATGAACGCGGTCGAGGTGGTGCTCCGCCACAGGAACTCGTTGATCCGCCGAGGCGAACCATGGCAAAGGAGGACGCGGGTCGTGCCCAGCATCAGCCGGCCTTGAAGCGAAAGGGTTCCCATCCAGGCCTTGTGCTCGGGCGCGGTGTTCTCACGCGTGTAGTCGTAGGACAACTGCGCGAAACGGTTGTCTTGCGGATCGGTGTAGCCGCAATGACAATGGAGAGCCTGAGAAGAGAGTGACTCTTCATAGTTGCCCTGAATCGCAGGAATGGCTGCATCGCGGAGTAGCTCGACGCTTCGATCTGGATGGGGGCCGAAGGCGCCAAAGTCGCCGAGCGCGAACGTCGCATCCACGTTCAAGGCCTGGGCACGGTCGATGGCGCTTCTCAGCGCCAGGTGGTTCGAGTAGATCCCGCCGAAGAAAGCGACGCGCTTGAAGGAACCAAGGTCCAAAACCCGCGTCGGCTCTAGGTTCGACACGAGAGTCCGTCGACGTAGCAGGTGTGGCACGCGCGAGACGACAGTTCGAAGGGTCGCAGGCCATCCGCCAGGGTGACTCCCATGCGGGCCGTATCCGAGTCGATCAGGATGGGACACACGAAGACGCCCTTCGACGTCACCATCCGGCCGGAAGAACAGACGAGCGACCGGGCTGCGCTGTCGTCCAGGGTGACTCCCTGAAGGCTCTCCCACGCGGCGTAGCCGCGCGTGCGTTTCTCCTCGGCGCCCAGCCGAAGAAGCGGCATGATCTTTAGCCGGGGCCGGTCGAGCCCTAGACCCCTCAGGAAGGCGAGGAAACGTTCGCGCGACGCCGCGGCTCCGGCGTCATTCATGGCCCCGCTGACGGTGATGACGGGATTGAGCCGAGCCTCATGGAGATTGAGTATGCCGGCCACGATCTTGTCGAACGTTCCCGCGCCGCGGATCGGGTCGTTGGTCGCCGCATCAAAGCCTTCCATCGAAACCCGCAGGTCGAGGCTGTAGTCCGAGCTCTCCGAAAGGGCGCCGAGTTTTGCCGCTTGTCTTTTCAGAATCAGAATCCCGTTGGTGAGGACGGTGACCGGGCCTTCTTTCAGAAGCGCCTCGAGAATCTCGAAAATCTGAGGGTTCAGAAACGGCTCTCCGCCGGTCAGGTAGAACTCCTTCACCCCCAGAGGCAGCGCCTCGGCGAGCGATCGTTCCACCTCGCGCCGCGACATCATCTCGTGCGAATGGTTCGTCGGCGAGCAAGAGATAAAGCAATGCGTGCAAGCCAGATTGCACACGGTTCCCGCGACCTGAAGCCACAACGTGTCGAGCGCGATCAACGGGGCCTTCGGAAACGTGGTGGTGCGACCTTCCGGCACCTCGAGGGTCACCCTTTCTGGGCCCGACCGATGATCGCGAAGATCCGTTCCAGTTGATCGAGACCACTCGACAACAGGAAGGACGACAGCCGCCCGTAGCTCTTGTGTCCGGCAAAGAAGAAGTTTGGCTCTCCGGTTTGAAGGTCCTCGTCTTTCACCACGGGTCTGGACAGGCAGTCTTTCACGCCACTCACGGCGCGGGCGAGGCGCGCGGGGCCCTCGGTGTCGGGCGCCAGGTCGAGGGCCAGTTCCGAGAGGAACGACAGATCAGGGCGATACCCGGTCATCGAGACGATGGCGTCGACCCCTACGGAACGATCGTTCGAAAGTCTGGCCGCGATGCGGTCGCCCTGCGTTTCGAGGGCCACGACGTGAGTTCGTCGACAAATGTGAAGGCTCGCGGGCGGGCTCGTAGCCAGGGCATTGGCGGCGTCGACCGTCCTCGCACGCTCTTGAAGCGGATCGTTAGCCACCGACACCACGGGCCGGCGCGCCGCCGATCGAGTCGCCCAGACCAGTTTCGGCTCGCTCTCTAGCCCACGGAGCGTTTCCAGCGCATTCGCGGCCGAATGCCCATGGCCGACCAGAAGCACGTCGCGGCCCGCCAGTTCGCTCCGCCGGCGGTGAAGGGCGCCCAGGGTCCGCATGATCCGCAGGCAGGGAGCCTGCTCTCCCAATGCTCTGAGTCCGGAGGGACCGAGAGGGTTCGGAGTCGAATAGACGCCGGTGGCATCGATGACCACATCGGCAGGAACGTGTTCTTCCAGACCGTTCTCGGACTCCACATGGAGAAGGAAGGGTTGTTCCCCGCGAAGAGGGTGCCCGGGATAGTCGCGTCGGAGCATCTGCCGGCGCGCCACCCCAACAATGCGCGTGCCTTCGCGCACGCGACCACGGAGAGGTTGTGACCACGCCAGGGGCCGTAACACCAAATCGACAAACTCCGGACCCGTGGGAAGAGCATCCTGGCCCGGGGCTCGGGGGCCGAGCTGCGTCAACGCCCGCGTGCTCACATTCATGCCGAGGGGCGAAAAGAACCGGGTCGGCCCCCACTCGAGGAGCGAAGCTCCGACTTCATCGCGTTCGTAGATGGTGAAATCGTGACCCTGCTCGGCCGCGATGAGCCCGGCCTCGATTCCCGAGGGTCCCGCTCCGATGATGGCGATTCTCATGATGGTACTGATGTGCGCTCGACTCTGCTTCGTTCCGCTCAAACCGAGAGAACCCTATCCCCTTCGCACGGAGGTGTTGCAGGACTGGGCCCAGTGGGCGAGAACGCCTCCGCCCTTGATCGCCGCGGCCACATTGACCGCCTCCGCCATCTCCTCGGGCGAGAACCCGGCCTCCGCGCATTGGGCGGAATAGGAATCGATGCAGTACGGCTCCTGAATCGCGTAGGCCACGGCGAGGGCGAGAAGTTTCTTTGTCTTGCCGTCGAGGACGCCCGGGGCCATGACCTTTTCGTACCAACCCAGGAAGGCCTCCCACTGCGCAGGGGCGTTCTTCGAGATTTCTCCGAATCTCGCCAGATCTTCGGAGAGGTAGTAGCTGGGCATGGTTTTTTTCTTTCGTCTCTTGGAGGTGTGGTGGGCCTATCCCAGCGGTCCACCCGGGAGGCTAAGCGTCGCACGGAGACCGCGGATCAGAAAATGAGGATAAGAGGTCAGGAGGAAGGTGATCAGGCCGGCCAGGAGATAGCCCGGAACAATCAGGGCGAAGGGCATCCACATCGGCACTCGGCGCTTTCTGGAGACGGCCCAGGACGCGGCGATGGGACAGACGGCGATCGCGGCGCCCATGGCGCCGAGAGCTTGATTGGAGCACCATGGACAGGCCGGGAGCGGACCCGTGTGGATGTTGCACATCTCTGCGCCGCCGCTCCAAAGGGCCTTGCACCCGCAGCGAAAAAGAAGGCCGCACGCCGGAGTCAGCAAGACGATGGACACGACCATGGCTACAAGGGCGGAGGCACGCATGAGTGAACTCTACCCGCGCCGGCTTACTCGACTGAGCATCCTCGATTGTCGATAGGCTGGCTATCATCGGCCCGCCAACCAGCCTGTCCTGAACAAAAAGGAAGCGAAAAATGAACCCTAAGGATCGTCTCATCGTCGCTCTCGATGTCGACTCGAAGGAACGGGCCGAACGACTGGTCGCTGAACTCGGGCCGCATGTGGGGATGTTCAAGGTCGGCATGGAGCTCTTCACTGCCGAGGGACCGGACGTGGTGCGATCCATCGTGGCCGGCGGCGGGCGCGTGTTCCTCGATCTGAAACTTCACGACATCCCGAACACAGTGGCGAAAGCAGCGGCGGCGGCGGCGCAGCTGGGGGCCTTCTTCGTCACCCTCCACATATCGGGGGGACGCGCGATGCTCGAGGCCGCCGCCTCGGCGATCCCCGCCGAAGGAACGCAGCTTCTCGGCGTCACCGTCCTGACGTCGCACACGGACGAGACGTTCGAAGAAACGGGCACGCGAGGGACGGTTGCGGAGGCGGTCGGGCGGCTCGCCGTTCTGGCCCGGGAGTCGGGGATCGATGGTGTCGTTTGCTCTCCCCATGAGATCAGGCTGATACGGGAAGCCGCGGGAGACGATCTCCTGATCGTGACCCCGGGGATCAGGCCCAAGGGCTCGGCCAAGGGCGACCAAGCCCGGGTGACGACTCCGCTGGAGGCACGGCGGCTTGGGTCCGATTACATCGTCGTCGGTCGACCGATCACCGGGGCCTCCTCGCCGAGGGACGCGGCTCAGGCGATCGTGGCGGAGATCAGCCGCGGCTGATCGTGTTCGAAAGCTCGTCTTTGTCGGGGGCATCCTTGCCGTGTGCATCAAGTACGCGGGGAAAGTGGGTCGCGAGAATGTCGCCAGCCTTTTCGACGGCGGCAACAAGCCCATCGGTGAAGTGGCCTTCACGAAACGCCGCCTGCATGGCCGACGCCATCTGATCGAGGGGAGCGGTCCCCGCCCGGGTTGTGATCCCGGAATCGCCCAGCACGGCAAACTTGTGGCTCTTCGGCGCAATGAAAATCAGAAGGCCATTCCGGTCCTGCGTAGCGGTCATGCCGAGGCGTTCGAAGACGACCGTCGCTTCCTTGACGGGATCGTCGACCGCGCGCTCGGTGATATGAATCCGAATTTCGCCCCGCGAGCGCAACTCGGCGGCCCTGATGGACTCGACGATTCTGGGCTCTTCAATTCTCGAGAAGAAGGAGTCGCTCATATCTCACCAGCTTCCAGACGCCCCGCCCCCGCCAAACGAACCACCGCCCCCGGAGAAACCACCACCACCACCGCCGCCCCAGGAACTCCTGCCACCGGACCAGCCTCCACCGCTCGATCCCCAATTCCCACGTGTCCCCGTTCGGGACGACCCGCCACGTGAGTACGTCCGAGAACCACGAAACTCCCTGATCTCTCGCCAGAAGGGAAGGAAGATGCCGACGAAGAAGAAGAGCCCGACGACCAGCACGATGAGAAGGGTCCTGGCCGGAGAAGCGATCGAAGAGGTGGGCTGATACTCACCCCGGGTGGCCAGAATGATGGCCTCCACGCCGGCCAGCAGGCCCTCGCCATACTTGCCTTCCCGAAAACGAGGGGTGATTTCGTCGTTGATGATGCGCGAGGCGAGTGCGTCGGGCAAGGCGCCTTCCAGGCCATAGCCGACCTCGATGCGGACCTTCCGATCACCCACGAAGACAAACAGGACCGCGCCGTTGTCACGACTCTTGTCGCCGACACGCCACGCCTCTGCCGTCCGATTTGTGTATTCCTCCAGCGAGGCGTAGCCGTCGGGAAGGCGGTCCGACACCACGACCAGAACCTGGTTCGACGACGCCTTCTGAAGATCGCGGAGACGCTGCTCGATGGTGGCCGCGACATCTTTGGGAACAACACCGGTCTGGTCGGTGAAAAAGTTTACCGGAGGTGGTGGTGCTTGCGGCTGGGCCAGAACCCCGGCCGGAAGCAGGATCAGGAAGAGCGCGGCCAGCGCCCACGACCGGGAGCCCGAGCCGGCCCTAAGGAGAAGGCTCAAGGAGCGCTACTTCGGCGACGCGGCGGGCGATGCCCCAAAGTTGAAATTCACACTCGGAGGCTTTTCGCTTCCAGCGACCGACTTGAAATACGGCTTGTCCTTCATACCGAAGAAGCCGGCAAAGAGTCGAGCGGGCATGCGGAGGATGGCGCACCAGCCTCCGTCGATTCTAAGGGCTTGGGGGAGTTGGGCTCGGTTGGCG
>JANLWV010000083.1:0-2634 GCA_031364765.1 Vicinamibacteria bacterium | reverse complement strand
CCCGACCGTTGATCCCAAGGATCCGGAAGCGCTGTCCCAGGACGAGCAGCAGTGCCTCGACCGGATGCGCGCCTCCTTCGAACCATCGATCTCGAAAAGGGCACGATCCTCGTCGACGGCAGGACCTACGCCCTCCTCGATCGACACTTCCCGACCGTTGATCCCAAGGATCCGGAAGCGCTGTCCCAGGACGAGCATCAGTGCCTCGACCGGATGCGCGCCTCCTTCCTGTCGAGTCCGCTCCTGTGGGACCACGCGCGTTTTCTGGTCGCGCGCGGATCGACCTGGTTGCGGCGGGACAACCATCTCATCTTCCATGGGTGTGTCCCGGTGAACGAGGGGGGGCAATTCCTCCCTCTGACCATCGATGGGGAGCCGCGAGCCGGGCGTGAACTGTTCGAGGCCATCGACGGCATCGTGACTCGCGCCCTCAATCATCGTTCGCCGAAGGATCTAGACTTCCTCTGGTACCTCTGGAACGGGCCGCTGTCGCCGATGTTCGGGAAGGACCGGATCACCACCCTGGAGCGGGACCTCATCGCCGATGCCGAAGCGCACAAGGAGACGAAGAATCCCTACTTCACTCTCATTCACGATCGCGTGTTCTGCGAGCGGGTACTGGAGGAGTTCGGCTGCGACCGCGGCGGCCTGATTGTGAACGGCCACGTACCGGTGAAGATTGACGCGGGGGAGTCGCCGGTGAAGCGCGGCGGCAATGCCATCACCATCGACGGAGCCTTCTCCCAGGCTTACGGCGACCACGGCTACACCCTGGTCCTCGAATCCGACCGGACCTTCCTGGCCCGGCATCACCACTTCGAGTCGGTCGAAGCGGCGGTGCGGGATGGCGTCGACATCATCCCGACCATCGCCACCATCCGCGAGTTCGACCAGCCCAGGCTGGTGAGAGACACCGAAGAGGGCGCGAAGATCCGCGAAGACATCGCCCTGCTGACCCGCCTGGTGGACGCCTACCGTCATCACCGATTGTAGGGACAGCTTCGCAGCGGGAAGCAGATCCTCGACAAGCGCTCCGCTGCCCTACAATCGCGGCGTGAAACTTCGTCGAGCGTGCGCCATTCTTTCGTACCTGGCCCTCGCTCTGATCCTCATCTCCGGACCGGGCACTCGCTTCGGTCTCTTCGGCTTCCGAACCGGCCTCCTTCTTTTCGCGGCGGCGCTGCTTTTCGCGATCGCCACGTTCGCGATCGCCGTCGTAGCCCTGGTCGTGCCGAAGCTGCGGGGCGACAACGCGAAGGCGCTGGCCATGGCCCTGGGCGTGAGCCTTTTGGTAATGGCCGGGCCCGCGGTCCTCGTTCAGAAAGCGCGCGGTGCGCCCGCGATCCACGACATCACCACCGACCCCGACAATCCGCCGGTGTTCAAGGATGTGATCCGCCTGCGCCAGGCCGCGGGCGCCGCGAATCCCCCCGAGTATCTTGGCCCGGCGATCGCCGTTCAACAAAGGAAGGCGTATCCCGACCTCGCTCCGCTTGATCTGAGCATGCCTCCCGGGGATGCCTTCACGAAGGCTGGAGCCGCCGCGCGTGCGATGGGATGGGAGATCGTGGCCGAGAAACCCGCAGAAGGGCGCATCGAGGCCACGGCCACCACGGCCTGGTTTGGCTTCAAGGACGACATCGTGATCCGCGTGGCCGAGGCAGCCGGTGGTTCACGGATCGATGTCCGATCGAAGTCGCGCGTGGGGCGCAGCGATGTCGGCGCCAACGCGGCGCGCATCCGCGCGTATCTGGACGTGCTCAGTCGGTAGGGGCGCTCCTGGTGGCCGCCCGCGCCTTGGGGACTTCGATGCAAGGCTCACGGATCGGCGAATCCTCAAGATTGCCCGCCTTCCCCGTACAATCGCCGACGAAATGGACGGCCTCCCGGGCGGCGAACTGATCACCAAGGGCTTGGCCGATCTCGCGCGCGGCGAGGAAACGGTCGAATCCCTTCTCGTCTCCATTGGCGCGCCGAGGCTCCGTTCGTTGGGTGTCGAGTTCGCCACGCCGTTTGAGAATCCCGAGCACCGGCTCTATTTCCTCCTCGGCAAGAAGCACGGCGACAACGCTCACGGCCAGTACAACGCTCTCGTCCGCTTGCTCGTGAGCTACGAAAGGGCCCTGGCGTGCGCGAGGCCGTAGACCTCGCCCGCCTCCAGACGTTCCTGGAGGAGTTGTCGCACGCGTTTAAAGAGCCGACTTGTCTCTACCTGACGGGCGGCGCTTCCCAGCTTCTGCGGGGGCTTCGTGACTCGACGGTGGATGTCGATCTCACCCTAGAACCCGAACGCGATGAAGTCCTGCGATCCCATGGTGGCTCTCAAGGAAGCGCTGAACCTTAACGTCGAGTCGTCTCGCCGGCGCACTTTGTTCCCGCCCTGCCCGGCTGGCGCGACCGGTGCCGGTTCGCGCAACAGTTGGGGAAACTCGCCGTGTACCACTTCGATCCCTACACTCAGGCGCTCTCGAAACTCGAGCGCGGGCACGCTTGCGATACCGAAGATATTCAGGCCCTGATTCGCGAGGGGATCGACGACCCAGGCAGGCTGCGCTCGCTCTTCGCCGAAGTCGAGATTGAACTCTTCCGGTATCCCGCGATCGACGGGAGGAGCCTTCGGCTGGCCGTAGAACG
>JANLWV010000534.1:0-3033 GCA_031364765.1 Vicinamibacteria bacterium | reverse complement strand
CTGTCCGATGTTCGTTCCGAGCTCCGTCGCGTCACCTGGCCTCCCAAGACCGAGGTCTATCCGACGACCATCGTGGTCATCGTCACGACCATCATCTTCGGAGTCCTTCTCTACACTGTCGACGTGCTTTTTTCGCAGGGCCTCGCCGCTCTGCTCAAACAGGTCTAACCCGTGCCCAAAAGCTGGTTCATCATCCACACGTATTCGGGCTTCGAAAAGAAGGTAGCCGAAGGTCTGGTGCAGCGCGCGAAAGCCCACGGGGTGGAAGACCAGATCGGCCGGATCGAGATTCCGACCGAAGAGGTCGTGGAAATGAAGGCGGGCAAGAAGGTTCAGACCGCCACCCGCTTTTTCCCCGGCTACCTGCTCGTTGAACTCGAGACCGAGGAATCCCCGGAGGGCCGGAAGATTCCCGATACCACCTGGCACTTCGTCCGCAACACTCCGAAGGTCACCGGCTTCGTGGGGTCGGGCCAGAAGCCGGTGCCCCTGAGCGACGAGGAAGCCGACCAGATCTTCAATCAGGTCAAAGAGTCCATCGAAAAGCCGAAGCCGAAGTACAACTTCGACAAGGGCGAGACGGTTCGGATCGTCGACGGCCCCTTCACGAGCTTCCAGGGGGTGGTCGAGGATGTGAACCTCGACCGGAACACGGTCAAGGTGATGGTCACGATCTTCGGTCGCGCCACCCCCGTCGAACTCGATTTTCTCCAGGTAGAGAAACAATAGACCGAAAGGCCAAAAAGAAATTTCCTCCGACCGTTCCCGGAAACGGTTCGGGTCGTTATAAACTCCACGGCTCCGCTTAGTTCCCCGGAAAACCCAGGAACCGGTCTTAGCCCCGGTAGGTTTCAATGAAGAAAGTCGTATCCCAGGTCAAATTGCAGATCCAGGCTGGCAAAGCGAACCCAGCCCCCCCGGTGGGCTCGGCCCTGGGTCCGACCGGCATCAACATCATGGACTTCTGCAAGTCCTTCAATGCCAAGACGTCCAAGGACGAAGGCTTGATCATTCCGGTGATCGTGACCGTGTACGCCGACCGTTCGTACACCTTCATCACCAAGACGCCGCCCGTCGCCATTCTCATCAAGAAAGCGGCCCAGATCGCCCAGGGCAGCGGAACGCCGAACAAAACCAAGGTCGGCAAGATTTCACTGAAGCAGGTTGAAGACATCGCGAAGCAGAAGCTCAGCGATCTGAACAGCACCGATCTCCAGGCGTCCATGCGTCAAGTTTTGGGCACCGCCAGGTCGATGGGCGTGGAGGTTCGATAGCCGCAAACCAAGAGCGTTTGGGCCGTTTAGACAACCACCAGGCGTCACGGGGGACGAGGTCCCGGGTACGCACCGTCCACAGCCAGACGCGGTTCAAGTCAGAAAGACAAGGTGGGAGCGATCGGCCAGCCGCCTGGCCCCTTGCGAAAAGGAGTGCAAGTCAGAAGATATGTCGAAAGTCGGGAAAAAGTTCAAGGCCGCCCAAAAGGCGGTGGCCGACAAGCCGGTGGCCATGCTTCCAGAGGCGGTGACCGCAGTGGTGAAGAACGCCTTCGCCAAGTTCGATGAGACCGTCGACGTGGCTATGCGCCTTGGGGTCGACCCCAAGCATGCCGATCAGATGGTTCGCGGGACCGTGGTTCTGCCTCATGGGCTCGGCGGCAAGGCCAAGCGCGTCGCGGTCATCGCGGCGGGCGACAAATTGAAGGAAGCGACGGCCGCCGGCGCCGACTTCGTGGGGGGCGAGGATCTCGTCGCCCGCATTCAGAATGAGAACTGGCTCGACTTCGATGCCCTCGTCGCCACTCCCGACATGATGCGTTCGGTCGGCAAGCTCGGCAAGATTCTCGGGCCCAAAGGCTTGATGCCCAATCCCAAGACCGGGACGGTCACCACCGACGTCGCCAAGGCCATCAAGGAAATCAAGGCCGGAAAAGTGGAGTATCGCGTCGACAAAAACGGCGTGATTCACGCTCCTTGCGGCAAGGTTTCCTTCGGCGATTCCAAGCTCACCGAAAACATCCGCGCCCTGGCCGAGAGCGTGTTGAAGGCCAAGCCGCCTGCGGCCAAGGGCAAGTACGTCCGTTCGGTCACGATTTCTTCCACGATGGGCCCGGGCGTCCGAGTCGATCTCGCCTCCATCGAAGCGCAGGAGTAGGTCATGGCACTGAAGAGGCACGAAAAAGAGACCTTCGTCGAATCGCTCCGCAGCGGCTTCGCGAAGTCGCAGCACGCGATCCTCGTGGACTTCCGCGGTATCGCGGTTCCCGCGGTGACCGAGTTCCGCCGCAAGATCCGACAGTCGGGCGGCCACTACAAGGTCATCAAGAACACTCTGGCGGTTCGTGCGCTTGAAGGCACGCCGCTGGCAAGCCTGAAAGACAAGTTCCTTCAGACCACGGCGATCGCCTACTGCGATACCGATCCCGTGGCCCTCGCCAAAGTCATCGTGAATTTTTCGAAGGACCATCCGCAGATCGTGGTCAAGAGTGGTCTGGTGTCCGGGTCGCAGATGCTGGACGCCGATGGCGTCAAGGCGCTTTCAACCATGCCCGGCTTGCCGGAACTACGGTCGAAGTTGCTGGGCGTCCTCCAGGCTCCGGCCAGCAAGCTCGTGCGTTTGCTCAACACCCCGGCCCAGCAGATGGTCCGCGTGCTGAAGGCCCACGAAGAGACCATGGGCGAGGCGTCGCCGTCATAAGTCAAAGATTCTCTGTTTTTTGAAACCTTCCGTTCCTTAAAGAAAAGTAGTGAGAGGAGATAGACGTGGCTGACATCCAGGCAATTGCAACCGAACTGAGCGGGCTCTCTGTAATGCAGGTGGCCGAGCTCGTGAAGACGCTCGAAGAGAAGTGGGGCGTCTCCGCGGCAGCGGCGGCTCCCGTGATGATGGCGGGCGGCGGCGGAGCTGCGGCTCCCGCGGCTGCGGCCGAAGAGAAGACCGAGTTCACGGTTCATCTCTTGGCGGCCGGCGCCAACAAGATCAACGTGATCAAGGCCGTCCGCGAGGTGACTTCGCTCGGCCTCAAGGAAGCGAAGG
>JANLWV010000531.1:0-5141 GCA_031364765.1 Vicinamibacteria bacterium | reverse complement strand
ACGCCGCCGAGACGGAGACGAGCGAGGCGCCCAGGGGCACGGCCCCCGCAAACGCGGTCATGCCGGCGTTCCTGAGAAATACTCTTCGATTCAGTCCATCGTTCTGTGACTGTGACATAGGTGTGCTCCCGCGAATCCTCTGTGTCTCGATCGCCTCCGGAATCGATGATTCCGATCGATCCCTTATGGGCCGTGGTCAGGGCAGATAGTACACTTACCCGCCGGTGGCGGTGGGACAGGGAAACGCCGGCCTGCTCACAGAGAAATGTGCTCGCTACAAGATCAAAAAATTCTCGGTAAAAAATTCTCTTGACGGCGGGTGGCCAGGCGAGTACCGTCATCGGATCGTTCGGTTCCCGTTCGAGTGGTTAGGGCTAGCCGGAAGACCCGGCTATTGGACACCCTTGGAGGAAATGGAAATCATGATCCATCCGCTGCTCTCTTTCTCTCCGCAGAACTTCGGCCCGCCAGAGACCTCCGGCTTCCCCCGCCGCGGCTTCCTGCGAGGTCTGGCGGGAGCGACCGCCGCCGCGGGATTTTTTGAGGGCGCCGCCGAAGCCGCGCAAGCCTCGATGAGCAAGCTGGCGGGGATCGACGCCGCCACGCCGGAAGCCGAGTACTGGACCAAAGTGCGATCGGAGTTCATGGTCACCGACGAGCTGGCCTTCATGAACAACGGCACACTCGGCCCGATGCCGAAACCGGTGTTCTATTCGGTGGTGGAGAACTACCGGGCGCTCGCCGCCGATCCAGCGGCGCCCAACACGGCGATGTCGCGGCAGGCCGAGGACGTAAGGAAGAAAGCCGCCGACTTCCTGGGCGGCGGTGTCGAGGAAATCGCGCTGACGCGCAACACGACGGAGGGCATGAATTTCATCGCCAACGGTCTCGACATGAAGGCTGGCGATGAAGTGCTGACGACATTCCACGAACACTCGGGTGGTCTTCAGCCCTGGAAGCTGAAGGCGAAACGCCATGGTGTTGTGCTGAAGGAACTGAAGTTCCAGCTTCCGGTCCAAGACCCCGCGGCGCTTCTCAACATGTTCAACGAGGCGATCACGCCGCGGACCAAGGTGATCAGCTTCTGCCACATCACCTACCAGACCGGCACGGGAATGCCGGTCAAGGAACTCGCCTCTCTGGCGCGCTCGAAGGGGATATTGACGCTCGTGGACGCCGCCCACCCCCTCGGCATGATGAAACTCGACCTCCACGATCTGGGCATCGACTATTACGCGATGAGCCCGCACAAGTGGCTCGATGCACCCACCGGCACGGGCGTTCTCTACATGCGCCGCGAGTCGCAGGATCGGGTCTGGCCGACTATGGGTTCCACAGGTTGGGACGACCCCAAGTTCGGCGCGAAACGTTTCGACCGGTTGAGTCAGAGATCGTGGCCGCTCGTCATGGCTCAGGGTGTGGCCATGGATTTCCAGATGGCCATTGGTAGGGAAAAGATCGAAACGCGGGTGCGCTCTTTGCAGACGTTGCTGCGTAAACGGCTCGAGGCCATCCCGGGCGTCAAGATCCACACCTCGGCGCACCCGGCCCTGCATTGCGCCTTGCTGGGTTTCACCCTCGATGGTTTGAAGAACGCCGATATCGTCGAGACCTTGCTCAAACGCCACCATATCCGCGTGAGGACCATGGAGTACGGCCTGAACGCGGTGCGCGCTTCAACCCACTACTACAACACGGAGGCACAGGTCGATCGTCTCGCGGACGGCATCGAGGACGTCTTCAAACGCGGCGTGATCCCCGCGCCGCCGAGCCCGACGGGCGGCGACGAATGATCGCGGAACGAATCGTCATACTCAGCGTTGCCCTGGCGGCCGCGGTTGCCGTAGCGCAGCCAGCGGTCGATAGCGGTCGCCAAGCGCTTCAAGAAGGTGACCGGCTCTGGCGGCTGAAGCGTACGCGCTCGGCCCTCGAAGCGTTCGAGAAGGCGGCGGAGTCGAAGGATCATGCGGCGGCGGCACACCAACGCATCGGCCGCATCTACTTCTTCAAAGGGTGGGAGGCTGAAGGGGCCTTCCCCGGCTGGCATGAACAGGTTGCGTTCCGACCGAAAGCGCTCAAGGCTTTCGACGAAGCGCTGAAGAACGGCTCTCTCTCCGAATCGTCGCGCCTCATGCGTTTTAAGGCCCTTCGCTCCCTGGGCCAGGAAGCCGGACCTGAGCCGGTGCTCGCACCCCAGCCGGATGCCGTCGATGCTGAGCAGATCCAGAAACTACGCACCGAGAAAAAGTATGGCGAGGTGATTGAGCGGGCCAGGGGCTTCATCGCTCGCTTTCCGGATAGCGAACGGTTGCCGGCGGCCTACGACGCCGTGATCGAGGCCTATCAGGCCACACCCGCGACAACCACCGAAACGATGGCCTCGGCCATCACCGAGAGGATCACGGCTCGGCCGGATCCAGCCGCCTACATCGCGGGAGCCAACCTGCTCATCGGTCGCGGGGCCTTGGATCAGGGCGCGAAGGTCGCGGCCGAAATGGTCCCGGCAGTCGAGACTTTCGTCAACGAAAACCTCGACTCGTACCGGCTGGCCGACAAGGCGAAAGGATCGCTCGATCGGACGCGCGCGACCTCGGCAGACCTTTTGGGCTGGGTTCTCTTTCTCAAAGGTGACACGGCGGGTGCTGAAACCAGGCTAGCGGAAGCCGAGCGCCTGTCGCGCGGTCAGGACTTCACGAACCAGTTCCATAGGGGCGAGCTGCTCCGGAAAAAAGGCGAGTTGAAGGAGGCGCGCGAACGTTACCTCAGCGCTCTCTCGCTCACTGCGGGCACCGAACCCCAGCGCGTGGCTGCGCGAGAGGCTCTCGCGCAGCTTGAGGCCGGCGGGGGCCAGGATGCCGCAGGTTTCGAGGGGTGGCTCAAAGTCGAACTGGACCGCCGCCGCGAAGAGCGTCGGGCGCAGTCGTTGCGCAGCATGGTGGATCGCGCGGTTCCCAAGCTTCCGCTCATGGCTCTGAACGGCCAGCCGCTCGACCTTTCGAAGTTGCGCGGCAAGGTGTTGCTGTACAAGTTCTTCGCCTCCTGGTGAGGGGGCTGTCGTGCGGAGTTGCCGCACATCGAAAAGGCGTTTGAAAAGTACGCGAATGACGACAAGGTAGCGTTTGTCCTGGTCAGCGTTGATGACGACCCGGAGCGGCTTGCGCGCTACGTCGCGGAGCGAAAGTTCAAAATGACGGTGGCCCGGATGTCGTTCGACCAGGCCGAGGAACTGATGGGCGTCAAGGATGTACCCACAGGTTTCTACTCTGATTCATCGGGCGTGGTCCGCTACGAAACCAGGGGCGGCGAGACCCACGGCGACTCGGCGGACCGAGTGATCTGGTACATCGAGGAACTAAAAGGATCGAAATGAGGGCGGCTCGTACTTCGCGGCGAAACTGACCAACGACATCGAAGCGGGGGCCTCTCATGTCAGGCCAGAGGCCTCAGCGTATACTGCCACCGGATTTTAGCCATCTCATCAGGTCATATGTGTAGATACAATTTCAGCATGGACCTGTCGTTCCGGCTGGCTCTCATCCTCTCGGCCGTCCTGACCTCCACACAACTTTTCGCACAGACGCCTCCGCCGCCCACGATGCCCATTGGCAAACTGGATCCGGCAGCCGAACCACCCGTGATCGATGGCCGGGTGAACGAGGCGGTTTGGGAGACCATACCGCCCTTCTCAGCGTTCATCCAGCAGGATCCCATCGAGGGCGCCCCGGCCAGTGAACGCACGGAAGTGCGCGTCATGCTCGGCAAGGACACCTTGTATGTCGGCGTGATCGCCTTCGACAGCGATCCCTCGAAGATCATCGTGTCGCAGGCCCGGCGTGACGCCTCACTGGCCGAGACCGACTCGGTGGTCATGGTGTTCGACACGTTCAACGACAACCAAAACGCGTTCGTGTTCGGCACCAACCCGTTGGGCATCGAGTACGACGGCCAAGTGGCGCGAGAAGGGCAGACCAGCGGCGTGAACGTGGGCGGCGGTGGCGCTGCCGGAACCCAGCGCGGCGGCATAAGCGCCTTCAATCCCAATTGGGATGGCGACTGGACGGTGAAGAGCCAGGTCACCGAACGCGGGTGGGAAACCGAAATGGCCATTCCCCTCAAGACCCTGCGCTACAACACGGGCACGAGCCAAACCTGGGGCTTCAACGTTTTTCGCAATATTCGGCACAAGAACGAACAGGTGTATCTCACGGCGATCCCGCGCGGCTTCGACATCTATCGCGTCTCGCTCGCCGCCAAGCTCACGGGCCTCGATTTGCCTGCTCGCCGCGACATCAAGCTGATCCCCTTTTCGCTTGGCTCCGTGAATAAGGACTACACGCGCACGGTTGGCGACAAGGTTGACAAGAAGGGCAACGTTGGCCTCGACGTGAAGTGGGGTATCCGTCCCAACCTGACGCTTGATGCGACGATCAATACGGACTTCGCCCAGGTGGAGGCAGATGAGGAGCAGGTGAACCTGACGCGTTTCGACCTGTTCTTCCCGGAGAAGCGACCGTTCTTCCTCGAGAACGCGTCGACGTTCCAGTTTGGAAATCCCCAGAACATCGACCTGTTCTTCTCGCGGCGAGTGGGCCTGTCGGCCACCGGCGTGCCCATCGACATCAAGGCGGGGGCGCGGTTGAGCGGCAAAGTGGGCGGCTGGAACGTCGGCCTCCTGAACATTCAGACAGACGAAGCCAAAGATGTCCTCGGCGCCATCGTCGGGGCGGCCAATAACTTCAGCGTGGCCCGCATGCAGCGCGAGATTGGCCGGTCGAGCTACGGCGCGATCTTTGTCAACCGCCAGGGCACGGGCAGCCACGCAGTGGACCAGGATTGGAACCGGTCGTTTGGCCTCGACGCGAACATTCAGGTCAGCAAGAACCAGCGCGTGTCGGCCTTCCTGGCGAGGACCGATACCCCGACGAATCGCACCAGCGGCCCGAAGGGGAACGACTACTCAGGCCGCGCGTTCTACAACTTCACCAACAACCTGTGGCAGATCTCGGGCGGGTACTCGCAGGTCGGCACCAACTTCAATCCAGAGGCGGGCTTCCTGCCTCGCCGCGGCTATCGGCGTCCGGAGTTCCGGGTCTTCTTCCAGCCCCAGCCCAAAAAGAGCCGGTGGATTCGCCGATTCGGGC
>JANLWV010000126.1:0-1544 GCA_031364765.1 Vicinamibacteria bacterium | reverse complement strand
TCGGTCAAGGCGCTGGTCATCGTCAAGAAGGCGGCCGCCCTCGTCAACATGGACCTGAAGGCGCTCGACGCGACCAAGGGTGATGCCATCGTCAAAGCGGCGGACGAAGTCATCGCCGGGAAACACCTGGGCGAATTCCCGCTGGCCATCTGGCAGACCGGTTCAGGCACGCAATCGAACATGAACGCCAACGAAGTTCTGGCGAACCGAGCCTCGGAGATTCTCGGAGGCGCACGGGGCGAGGGACGGAAGGTCCACCCGAACGACGACGTCAACAAGAGCCAGTCGAGCAACGACGTGTTCCCGACCGCGATGAGCGTGGCGGCCGTGGAGGCGCTGACCCGCGAGGTGCTTCCCAAAGTTCGAGCGTTGCGCGACGAGCTGCACGCCAAAGCGAAGGCGTTCCGCGACATCGTCAAGATTGGCCGGACGCACCTGCAGGACGCGACGCCGCTGACTCTCGGTCAGGAGTTTTCAGGGTACGTGGCGCAACTCGACCACGGCCTCAAACACGTCGAGGCGGCCCTGCCTCATCTCGCCGAGCTGGCGCTCGGTGGCACCGCGGTCGGCACTGGCCTCAACACTCATCCGGAGTACGCCTCAAGGGTGGCGAAGAAACTTGCCGAACTCACCGGCCTTCCGTTCGTGACCGCTCCCAACAAGTTCGAGGCCCTGGCCGCGAACGACGCGCTCGTTCACGCCCATGGAAGCCTGAAGACCCTCGCGGCGTCGCTGACGAAGATCGCGAACGACATTCGGTGGCTGGCCTCGGGACCTCGCTGCGGGTTTGGTGAACTGTCGATCCCCGAGAACGAGCCCGGTTCGTCCATCATGCCCGGCAAGGTCAATCCGACGCAGAGCGAAGCGATGACCATGCTTTGCGCCCAGGTCATGGGTAACGACGTCGCCATCAATATCGGCGGGGCTTCCGGAAACTTCGAACTGAACGTCTTCAAGCCCCTCATGATCCACAACTTTCTGCAAAGCGCCCGTCTGATCGCCGATGGCTGCGAGAGCTTCCGAACGAACTGCGTCTACGGAATCGAACCGAATGCCGCCAAGATCGATCTCAACCTCCGCAATTCCCTCATGCTGGTAACCGCCCTCAACCCACACATCGGCTACGACAACGCGGCGAAGATCGCGAAGACCGCGCACCAGAAAGGCCAGACCCTCAAGGAGGCGGCGATCGAGCTGGGTCTGGTCACCCCCGAACAGTTCGACGCCTGGGTCAAGCCGGAGGACATGGTGGGCGCCAAGTAACTGCCGGCCCCTGGCTCCCATGAGAAGCCATGGATAACCTGACCCATACTCTCACCGGCATAGCCCTCGCCCGGATGGGCCTCGACCAGCGGGTTCGAGGCGCCACCCTCACCCTGGCGCTTTCGTCCAGTTTTCCAGACCTCGACCTGGTCAGCGCCTTCTGGGGAAATGTGGCCTATCTCGAGCAGCATCGAGGCATCACTCACGCTTTCCCGGCCAGTCCTCTTCTTGCCGCTTTTCTGGCCCTCGTGCTTTCGCGCTGGCCCGGGTCGCCGCGGCCG
>JANLWV010000515.1:0-1897 GCA_031364765.1 Vicinamibacteria bacterium | reverse complement strand
TAGAGACCGAGGCCCAGAAGGATTTTCTGACCGTGGCCGGTTGCGACGTGGCCCAGGGCTTCCTCCTCGGACGCCCGGCGCCCATCGACGACCTGGGTCTATAGGCTGCTCCCCCCTCAACGCTCGACCAGGGTCACGGTCAGGGTCAGGGGTTTTCCGTCCCGCGCGAGCGAGACACTCACCGTCTGACCCGCCTTCGCCGTCTTGAGGAAGTCGGAGAAGGCCTGCAGGCCGGTCATTTCGGCGGCGTCGAGCTTCATCAGGATGTCGCCCTCTTTGAGACCGGCCCTTTCCGCTGGGGTTCCGGGCACCACACCGCCCACCCGCACGCCCGGCCCGGTGAAGGCGAAATCGGGGACGGTCCCGAAGCTCACCCTGCGTCCTTGAACCGGAGCCTCGGACCGGGCGCCCGCGGGAGCGAGAGGCCCCGGGTCGGCTATGGCCTTCGGGATGGTGTTGGTGAGGGGCGTTTCTCGCTCGGCGAGGTACGCGATGCCCTCCCGCGCAAAGGATGCCACTTTCACGAGACCAGCGGCGTCGATTTTGTCGGCGCTGTCGCTCGGCCGGTGATAGTCGGAAT
The DNA here is from genome assembly GCA_031364765.1 of Vicinamibacteria bacterium. Classification (GTDB taxonomy): domain Bacteria; phylum Acidobacteriota; class Vicinamibacteria; order Fen-336; family JAGNNV01; genus JAGNNV01. Next base: position 1,317 of record JANLWV010000515.1, on the reverse strand, counting down.
GGGCGGTGGTGAAGAGTTGGATGGCTGGGACGTTCTTCAAGATGAAGCTCATCTGATCGGATGACTGCATCGACTCAGGGATGATCCGGCTCTCGACTCCGGTCACGAAGCTGGCGCCCCGGAAAATGTGCTGCCATTCGGAGGCGGTGCCCGTGCCCAGAACGGAGACCTTGTCGTTCCCCAGCCGGCCGACAGTGTCGAGATTGATCACGCCGATGATCTGATCGAGGGGCAGCCGGGCATGCTCCGCGTAGTAGGCGGATCCCTTGAGACCGGCTTCTTCACCGGAGAAAGCGATGAAGAGGAGCGTTCGCGATGGTTGTCCCGAGGCCTTGAGAGCCTTGGCGAGTTCGATCATCACCGAAACACCGCTCGCGTTGTCGTCCGCGCCGGTATGCGGTTTGCCTTCGTCGCCCTTGTGAACATCGGGCCAGCCGAGGCCGAGGTGATCGTAGTGGGCGGACAGGATGGCGGACTGGTCTTTCCACTGCGCCTTCGTGCCTGGCATGATGCCGATCACGTTCACCGTCTCGACCAGAGTTCCCTGGGGACCTTTGTCGACGCTGAACTTCTGAAAGTACGAGCCGCTGTCGCCGCCCGGCTGGAGGCCGATGGCCCTGAACCTGTCCGCGATGTACTGCGCCGCGGAAGCGATGCCGTCGCTGCCGAGCCCACGGCCCTGGAGCTTGGGAGAGGCCAGGAATTCCACGTGCTCCATCAGGGCCTTCTGGGAGAACACGGGCGGGAGTTCGGCGAGCGCCGTGCGAGCCTTCAGGGCCATGGCCGGAATAGCCGCCGCTCGCGCGGACACCGGCCGGAGATCCACGTGGAGCGGCGAGTCCGAGGGGGACCACTGCCCCTTCAGCACGTTCACCGGCTCCTCGCCGTCGAAGCCGAGGTAGGAGTACTTGCCGTAATGGGGAAGCTTGCGGCCGAGGCCTGACATCGAAGAGAGGGGGTCGCCGATGATCCAGCCGATGGCTTTCTCCATGTTGTCGGGATGGCGCTCGGTGAGGACGACCGAGTGACCGGCGAGGGACATCGACTCGCCATCGATCCGAATCTCGGTGGCGCCGTCCTTTACGACGCCGCCGAAGAGGGCCAGGGCGAAGCGGTTTTCCCGGCCCAGCAACCAGACGGCGCGATCCTTCGGAAGGACGGTGACCTCCGTGTCGAGTTTGACTTCCACCGCGTGGCTGTCGCTTCGCCAGCCAATGACGAGGTCGCGGTAGGCCTTCTGCCGGTCCGCGGGCGCCTTCGATGGCAGGATGGCGAGGATTTGCGGTTCGCCGAAGATCTGTCCGATGGAGGGCGGCG
>JANLWV010000500.1:0-7210 GCA_031364765.1 Vicinamibacteria bacterium | reverse complement strand
CCGCCGCCGCCACCGCACCGGCCCAGGACCTCACCATTACGTTCAAAGCCACGGACGGGGGAATCGCGACCCACTACTTCACGAAGGATCGTATTCGTATGAACAACGGCCAGAACGACACCATCATGGAGTTCGCCTCCGGGAAGATCGTGAGCATCGATCATCAGAAGAAGGAATACTCCGAGATGACGGTCGCTGAAATGGATCAGGCCATGCAGGCGATGGCCGCGCAGATGGAGGAGGCCATGGCCAAAGTACCTCCCCAGATGCGCGACCAGATGGCGAAGATGATGGGCGGCGCGTCGTCCGAAGTCACCGTCACCAAGGGTGCGACGAAGACCGTGGCCGGCTACCCGTGCCAGAGCTACACGATCACCATGGGCGCCAACATGACCCAGGAAACCTGCAACAGCACGGCGCTCACCCCTCCGTTCGATCCCGCGAATTTTCAGAAGTTGTCCCGGGTCAGCATTCCGATGATGCAGGGCATGGACAAGCTCATCAAGAAGATGTCGGAGATTCAGGGCATCGCCTTGATGCAGCACACCACCATGAGCGTGATGGGTCGCAAGACCGACACCGGCATGGAGGCGACGGATGTGAAGAAGGGCGCGATCGCCGGCGACGTCTTTGCGACACCCGCGGGTTACAAGATGGTGGATTCGCCGCTCAAGGCTATGGGGAAGCGGGGCCGCTAGGTACCGGCTCGTTGAGCGACTCGTCGTCCGCCCGCCGAATGCCGGTGGTGTTCGTCGGGCACGGATCGCCCATGAACGCGATCGAGGACAACGTCTGGAGCCGCGGCTTTCGCGACCTGGGTTCGCTTCTGCCACAGCCTCGCGCCATCCTCGCGGTCTCGGCTCACTGGTACATCGCAGCGACGGCGGTGACCGGAAACGACTGGCCACCTACCATCCACGACTTCGGAGGGTTTCCCGAGCCGTTGTATGAGGTGCAGTATCTGGCCAGGGGTGACCCCACTCTTGCGAACCGCGTCGTGGAACTGCTGGGCCGCGACACGGCATCCACGAGTTTGGACTGGGGTCTCGATCACGGCACGTGGTCCGTGCTCCGTCACCTGAGGCCCGACGCCGATTGTCCGGTGGCGCAGCTCAGTATCGACGCGCGCGCGCCGGCGGGGCGTCACCTCGAAATCGGGCGCGCCCTGGCGCCCCTTCGAGACGAAGGGGTCCTGATTCTGGGCAGCGGCAACATCGTTCACAATCTGAGCGACGCCTTCTCTCGCCAAAGGTCCGGTGATCTGAAAACGCCCGCGTGGGCGGCCGAATGCGATGCGGCGGTGGCGCGCGCCCTGGAGCAGCACGACACGGACGCGCTCGCGCGTTTCATCGGATCTCCGGAAGGCCGCAAGGCGCACCCGACGCCCGATCACTATCTGCCTCTGCTCTACGCGGCTGGGGCGGCGGGCGACGATCCGGTGAGTTTCCCGATCACCGGCTTCGACCTCGGTTCGCTGTCGATGCGGTCGGTCATTTTTTCTGGGGGGCCGCAGCCTGCCCACGAATCAGCATGGCCTTGATGGCAGAGCCCTCCAAAACCGACCTGATCCGAGGGCTGTCGGTCATCGACGCCACCCTCATCACCGTTGGCGCCGTTCTTGGGACGGGTGCGTTCCTGACCACGTCCGATGTGGCCCGGGCCTTGCCCCATGCCGGGCTCGTCCTGCTCGCCTGGGTTTGCGGAGGAGGGCTCACCATCGCGGGCGCCCTCACCTACGCCGAACTCGGGACGATGATGCCGCGGGCGGGAGGGCCGTACCACTTTCTGAAGGAAGCCTATGGACCCCTTTTCGGCTTCCTCAAGGGCTGGGTCGACTTCCTCGTGATCATGTCCGGCGGGCTGGCGGCGATCGCCGTGGGTTTTGGCGAATATCTGGGCTCGTTCATTCCGTTCTTCGCCACGCAGAACGTTCTGGCGAGCGCCGACTTGTTCGGGCATCCCTGGAAGCTGACCGGAGGTGCTTTGGCCGGCGTCCTGGCCATCTTGTTCTTCACCGTGACGAGCATGGTGGGTCTACGGGAGAGCGCGTTGGTGCAGAACGCTCTGACCGTCATGAAAATCGGCGCCATGCTGGCCCTCGCCGTGCTCGGACTTTTCGTGGCCCCGGCCACGTCCCCTGACTTTGCGGCGAGCGCGATTCCCACGTCACTCTTCTCCGCCTTCGGTCTGGCCATGATCGGCGTCCTGTGGACCTTCGACGGCTGGTACGGCGTCACCTACCTGGGCGGCGAGTTGAAAGATCCCTCGCGCGATCTGCCCCGAGCCATGTTCGCCGGCGTCGGAATCGTCACCGTGCTGTACCTGCTTTTGAACATCGTCTATCTGCGCGCCATTCCGGTGAGTGAGATGCCCTCTCACCCGCGGATCGCGGAAGCAGCGGCGGTGGCGCTCCTCGGCGCCTTTGCGGCGAAGCTGGTTTCCGCCGCGGTCGTGGTCTCCGCGTTTGGATGCATCGGTTCCACCATCCTCTATTCGACCCGGACGTATCTGCCGATGGCCCGGGATGGCGTGTTCTTCAAGGCCCTGGCCGTGGTGCATCCGAGGTGGCGCACGCCGGCTGCTTGCATCCTGGCTCAAGGAGCGTGGACGGTGGTGCTCACCGTGTCGGGGACCTACGAGGCGCTCTACACGTACATGGTGGTGATTCTGTTTCTCTCTCATGCCGCGACCGGGATCGCGGTCTTCGTCCTGCGGGTCAAACGGCCTGAATGGCCGAGGCCGTACCGGGTGACCGGTTACCCCGTGGTGCCAGCGGTATTTGTGGTGACGTCTTTGGCGTTTGTCGTGAACTCGCTGATCGAGCGACCGATCGAATCGTTCTTCGGCTTCGTGATTCTCTTGCTGGGGGTTCCCGCATTCCTGTATTGGAGACGCTTAGCCGGAAGGACTTCCTGACTCGGTTCTTCAAGAAGTTGGGAACCGATCCCGATCTTGTGGCGTCTCATGTAACAGACGCGCGGCTCCTCGTGATGGGGGCCGTCCCTCACGGGAGTGAAGGCGATGTTCAACTATTTGATCCTGATGGCGGCGGTTCTGGCCCCCGGTGCGGGACAGGCGACAAACAACGCCGCAGCGGTCGCCGAGGCGCTGACCCAGGTCAACGCCATCCGCGTCCAGGGCTCGATTGAGATCGACGGCAAGCTGGACGAGCCCGGGTGGCAGGTGGCCGAGCCGCATACGAGCTTCACTCAGCGCGATCCCGACGAGGGAAAGAGGGCCACCGAGGAAACCCAGGTTCGCGTGCTGTACGACGATGACTCGATCTACGTCGGCGCGCGCCTCGCCGACTCCCAGCCGAAGGCGATCAAGGCTCTCCTGGGCCGGCGCGACTCGGAGCTCACGTCCGATTCGTTCACCCTTTACCTCGACCCATACAACGACAAGCGTTCCGGCCTCTACTTCGGCATTTCCGCGGGCGGAACCCTTTCGGACGGAACCCTCTTCAACGACGACTGGGACGACAACGCCTGGGATGGCATCTGGGTGGGCAAGGCGAGAAGCGACGAGGGCGGATGGTCGGCGGAGTTCCGGATTCCTCTCTCGCAGCTTCGATTCAAACAGGAGGAAGTGTCGCGCTGGGGAATCAACTTCCGGCGATCGATCACGCGCACCAACGAGCAGGCCTATGCGTCCCTCCGCCCGAAGAAAGAGAGCGGCTTTGTCTCGCGCTTTCTCCCTCTCGTCGGCCTTACCGGACTCCAGCCCAAGCGCCGCTTCCTGGTGACCCCGTACACCACGGCGAAGACACACACCAAGGCTGCGGAAACGGGCAATCCGTTCAACGATGGACGCCAGAGCAACGCGGCGTTTGGAACCGACTTCAAGCTTGGCCTCGGTTCCAATCTCACCCTGGACGCGACGATGAACCCGGACTTCGGTCAGGTCGAGGTCGATCCCGCGGTGGTGAATCTCTCGGACGTCGAGTCCTTCTTCGACGAGAAGCGGCCGTTCTTCATCGAGGGCTCGGACACCTTCGGGTTCGGTTTTGGTGGCGCCTCCAACAACATGAGCTTCAACTTCTCGAACCCGAACATCTTCTATTCGCGGCGCATCGGCCGCACGCCCCAGGGATCTCCGGGTTCGGCGGATTTCTCGCGGGTGCCGGACGGCGTCCGGATCAACGCCGCGGCCAAGATCACGGGGAAGCTTTTGGGCGCCTGGAACCTCGGTGTCCTCCACGCCATGACCGGCCAGGAGGAAGCCGACCTGATGTCGGGCGGGCGTTTTTCGACGGCGGTGGTCGAGCCGCGGGCGACCTACAGCATCCTGCGCGCCCAGCGCGACTTCAATACCGGCCGGCAGGGTTTCGGTTTCATCGGAGCGCTCGTGAACCGGGACCTCGCGGGCACCGGACTCGAGAATCAACTGAATCATCGAGCCGGTTCCTTCGGTGTCGACGGGTGGACCACGCTCGGCCGCGGCAAGGGCAATGAGAGGATCTGGGCGCTCACCGGTCGTTTCGCGGTGTCGAGTCTTTCCGGATCAGCCCCGCGCATCACCGCGGTTCAGCGTTCTTCGAACCACTATTTCCAGCGTCCGGATGCCTCGCACGTTGAGGTCGATGCCCAGGCCACCTCGCTTTCGGGATACACGTTCCGCGTGGCCTTGAACCGCGAGAAGGGGCCGATCCTCTTCAACGCGGCGATTGGAGCCACGTCGCCTGGTTTCGACTCGAACGATGCCGGAATCACTTCCCGCACGGATCAGATCAACGGCCATATCTCGGGCGGCTATCGCTGGACGGAGCCGGGGAGAGTGTTCCGCAACGGCGGTCTCCAGGGCGGCGCCTTTCGCACCAACGACTTTGAAGGGAATATGACGTCGCTCGGCCTCTTCTCCTGGTACTGGGCAACCTTCAAGAACTATTGGGGCTTCGAAGGCAGCTTCTTCGTCAATCCGGAAACCATCACCACCACCCAGACCCGGGGAGGCGTCGCCATGCTCCGACCCTTCGCCTGGAGCTGGGACTTCGGGGTGAAGTCGGATTCTCGAAAAAGCGTGACTCTCAATTTCGGCACCCGAGGCCACTACGGCCGGCAGGACTCGAACAACGGTCGCGGCGGCTTTGTCTCGGTCAATTGGAAGCCGGCGCCCAAACTTTCGGTGAGCGTGAGCCCAGACTATTCGTATCAGAAAAACGGCGCGCAGTTTGTGGCTAACCTCACGGACCCGGCGGCCCTCGCGACCTTCGGAACGCGGCACGTCTTTGCGCGGCTGAAGCAGGAGACGTTCTCGGCCGGGATCCGGCTCAACTGGACCTTCACGCCGGCGCTCAGCCTTCAGACCTACATCCAGCCGCTGATCTCCTCGGGCGCGTACTCCGACTTCGGCGATCTGGCCCGGGCGAGGTCATACGAGTTCGCCCGCTATTCCGGAGGCGCCTTGCCGAAAGGAGTCGGCAATCCGGACTTCACCTTCAAGTCGATCCGTGGCAATGCCGTCCTTCGTTGGGAGTTCCGTCCGGGTTCGTCCGCGTACTTCGTCTGGACGCAGAACCGCGACGACTCCGATCCGACGGGTGAGTTCCGGCTCGGGCGCTCGTTCTCGACCCTCCTCGACGCGAAGGCCAACAACATCTTCCTGGTGAAGTTCGCCTTCGGCTGGACGTCGTAGCCTCCGCGCGCCAGCCGGGGAGCGGCGTCGGTCCGGTGAGGGGCGGGTGTGAACTCAAGTCGTTTCATCGACGAAGAGTGGCGGAGTCCGGGTTCCGCCAGAACGAGGCAGGCAAAGGCCGCCGGCAGCCAGCGCGCGTGCACTATGGCAGAATGACGCCAGCCTTGCCAGCCACGATCAAGCGATGGTTCGCCTCGGCCCTCCTTCTGAGCCTCTTGATCGCGATCTCTCAGGCCGCCCTCCTCACCGCACCAGCGTGGGAGAAATCAGACACGACCGACGAGCCCGGAATGATCGACAGGTCCATGAAGCACCCCGAGATGCGGTCGATCAGCGGAGGTCCCGCGGGATGTTGATGGGGAAGAGGATCGTCGTGGTGCTTCCCGCCTACAACGCGGCGAAGACCCTGCGAGCGACGATCTCGGGCGTGCCGCCGGGTTTTGTCGACGAGTTCATTCTGGTCGATGACGCCAGTCAGGATGGGACCGAGGCGCTGTCTCGCGAGCTCGGGCTCACCACCATCCGGCATTCGAAGAACCTCGGGTACGGCGCGAATCAGAAGACCTGCTACACCGCGGCGCTCGCCTCGGGCGCCGACGTGATCGTGATGCTGCACCCCGACTATCAGTATTCTCCAAAACTAGTTCCCGCCCTCGCCTGGCTCGTGGCGAGCGGCGAGTACGAGGTGGCCCTCGGGTCGCGGATCCTGGGCGGAACGGCTCTTCGGGGCGGGATGCCTCTTTACAAGTACATCTCGAATCGAGCGCTGACATTTCTCCAGAATCTGGCCACTGGAGCCAAACTTTCCGAGTATCACACGGGCTTCCGGGCCTTCTCGCGGAAGTCCCTTGAGACCGTGCCCTGGCAGGACAACTCCGACGACTTCGTGTTCGACAACCAGATCCTGAATCAGGTGCTGGCCGAAGGGTTTCGGATTGGCGAGATCTCGTGCCCGACCCGCTACTTCGATGAGGCCTCGTCCATCAGCTTTTCAAGAAGCGTCCGCTATGGCCTTGGGGTGGTCACGGGAAGTATGCGATTCCGTCGCAAGCCGGCTCGCCGCCCGCCGGGCTGAATCCAGAGGATCATTCCTGTCGGAAATCTGCCAACCTCGGTTCGATAGAACCCGTCTATGGAACGTGTGACCGATGAGGAGCTTGTCCATCGTGCTCAAAATGGCGACTCGGCCGCGTTCGATGAGATCGTCGAACGTCACAAGGGGGCTGTTTTCAGGGCATCGCTGGCCGCGCTCCGCAACCGCGAGGACGCCGAGGACGTGACCCAGGAAACTTTCATCACCGCTTTTCGCAAGCTCGATACCTTCCGAGGGGAGTCCCAACTGAGGACCTGGTTGTCGCGGATTGCCTGGAACCGGTCCATGGACCAAAGGCGACGGGGTCGATTCCGAAGTTTTCTCCATCTTGACGAACCGCACGGGATTGAACTCGCCACTCCAGAAGCCGACCCGGAGCGTGCCACGCTTGCGAGGTCAGTTCACGCCCGCGTGAGGCGTGAGATCGACCTCCTGCCCGAGAACCTTCGGGACACTCTCCTGCTCGCGAGTGGCGGAGATCTT
>JANLWV010000494.1:0-3595 GCA_031364765.1 Vicinamibacteria bacterium | reverse complement strand
GCGTTCACGGTCCGCGCACCCTGGTGCCACAGGTACAGAGGCCAGATGTCGAGGGTGCCGCCGGCGATGTCCACTCGCGCGGGCGCGCTTGCCGTGCTGGGTCTCATGGGCCGCGGATGCTAGCAGTCCGCCAGCCCCCCTATACTCGCCCCCGCCATGGAAGTATGCCCCAAGTGCGGGAGACCGACCGAACCGATGGCTCGAGTGTGTCAGGGCTGCGGCGTCATCCTGTCCAAGGTCCGGGCGAAGACACACGGCCCCTCCATCTCACAAGGAGCGTCGCCCGCAACGATGGGGCGGCCCCTCCCCAGGGCCCTCCCGCCGACACCGGCTCGCCCGGCGAGACGACCTGTCCAGGCCGACGAGGCTGAGGCCGACATGCCTGCGTCTCCGCTCCTGGCTCTTTTGAAGGTGGGGCTCGCCGCCGGCGCCGCCCTCGCCGCCTTCATCGTGTTCTCTCGAATGCAGCAGGAACCACCACGCGCCCCGCCTATGGCCATGCGCCCGGCGCCGGCCGCCGCCCCGGCGGCGTTCCCGACGCCGGAGAATTCGAACGAAAACGATCCCCCTTCCCTCTCTCGGGAAGACGTGGCCTTCCTCAATGAACTGTCCTCACGGCTTCAAGGGTCCCCGGCGGCGACGGCCACGGAGACCGAGATCCATCGGATCGAGACGATTCTCGCCGGGCACCGGGACAACATGGAGCTGAAGGCCTTTGCGATGTCCATCTACCTTCGCCGCGCCGATCACGACCTCCAGCAGGGAGCTTTCGTCCTCGTGGATCAGGTCCTGGACAAAATGAAGCTGCTGGACAACCTTCAGCCCGAGATCTATGCCTTCGAAACCCACGCAAAATCTCGACAAGGCGACTGGTCCGCGGCTTTCCAGGCCGCTCAGAAATTCGAGTCCTTCCCCGGCGAGACGACCCTGGCGATCTCCTACACGCTGGCCCTGGCCCTCGAAAAGCTGGGTCGCAGGGAAGACGCTCTCGCGGTGCTCGATCGCCCGATCTTCCAGTCCTGCCGGGCCGTCACGACCTCATCCGACGTGAGCGCATGCCGCGAGGCAGAGCGAATGCGCGCCGCCGTCAATGCGGTTGCTGCTTCCGGGCCGGCGGTGGTCGAGCGCACGCGAGTGGCTCTCAATGTCGACGCCTCCAAGGAGCAGATTCAGTCGCAGAGGTTCGATATCCGGTTTGACGGGGAAAACCAGTCGGGCGTCGCCCGCGATGTTCTCTTCGTTCTGGACCGCGCCTACGTCCGGCTCGCGGACATCTACTACGACCGCCCTACCCGCAAGATCCCCGTGGTTCTCCATTCCTCTCAGGACTACTTCAGCAAGACCGGCGCGCCCTGGTGGTCGGGAGGTGTTTTCAGTTCGCACACCGGCGCCATCCAGATTCCGATTCGCGGCATCCCCTCAACCCTTCCTCGAGAGATGGAGGACACCCTGGTTCATGAGTTGTCGCATGCGTTCGTCGACGAGATGGCCGGAGGACGCGCGGGACGCGACCTTCAGGAGGGCCTCGCGCAATACATGGAAGGCAAACGGATCGAAGAGGAGCTGGGGCCGGCTGAACTGAAGCGGCTGGCGAACTCAGGCCGGCAGACGGTTTTGACCTTCTACATGCTCTCGCTGGCCACGACCCAACAACTGGTCCAATCACGGGGCCAGGGCATGGTCAACGAACTCTTGAGAGCCATGAAAGAGACCGGCTCCGAGGATGCCGGTTTCCGGAAGGTCTTCGGGCAGCCCGGGACCGCGATGAAGAGAGACATCCTGGAAACATTCTGGCGTCGCTACAGCTGAGACGCGGCCAAACCGTCGGCGATCACGGTCAGGTTCTTGTGGTCCTTGAACAGCGTGCACGGCCAGGCCTCGTCCATCGGGTCATCCCGCATGCGGCGGAGAGCCTCCGCTTTGGAGGCGCCGGTCGCGAGAAGAATGATCGTTTTCGACGAAAGAATGGTCTCGACACCCATGGTGATGGCTCGAACCGGGCCGCGGAGGCCGCCGCCCAAAGTCGCGATGGTTCCGGAGTCGAGCGTGACCACATGGGTCCGCGCCTTCGCCTGTCCGGGCAGGTTGTAGGCGATGTGCCCGTCCGCGCCGATGCCGAGGATCGCGAGGTCGAGGCCGCCGGCCTGCGTGATCGCCGCTTCGTACCTTCGACACTCGGCTTCGGGGTCCGCCGCCTCACCATCCGGAATGAACCTTCGCCCCGGTGAGACGCCAAGCGGGTCCCACACATGCCGCGTCATGAACTGAAAGAAGGTCTGGGGCATCGTTCTCGGAAGCAGGACTTCATCGAGATTGAATGTGGTCGCCTGACCCAGGTCAAGGGCCCCAGCCTTTCGCCTGGCGCTCAGACACTCGTACATCGCAATCGGCGTGCGACCAGTGGGAAGGGCCACCACGATTCCCGGAAAAGCGCTCACCGCCTCACCGAACCACGCCGCCCCGCGCCGGGCCACGTCGCCTCCCTTAGGATGGATCTCGATCTTCACAGGTCGGCGAACGTGATGAGGCGGATGTCGGCGCGCTCGATCGCGGCTTTGACCGCGGGGTCGCAAAGCGCACCAAGCTCGAGGACACGGACCGCCGCGTAAGAGCTCGAGGCCGCGAGTTCCGCGTCTTCGTGTGCTGGGTGGCACATCAACTCGGTCACGCCCTCGGGCAGAGATTCGATGATGGCGACGAGTGTCCTGACGGAAACGCCCTGGTCGAAGAAGCGCTCTTCGAAAAAGTCGTTCGTCCGCAAGGAGCGCATTTTCAAATCGACGCCCATCCGGCCGCCCGCGTTCCGGACCGGAAGCCCTTCCCGTCGAGCCAGAGCGCATACCGCCTCGAACACATCCGGCCGTCGATGGGCGTGGTGGTGCGAATCGAGATGCGTGGGCTTGCGACCGAAGACAAGGACGAACTTCGCAAACTGCGCCTCCACCTCGGCCGCGATCTCGAGCGGCATGGCCGCCTCCAGGCCATTGGGTTTCGCCGGTTGCATCCCGCGCGCGTCCACCAGCGAGGGAACCGAGGCTGCCGGCCGGGCGGTGCGGCCTCCGCTCAAGGCCACATGGAGGCCAATGCCGAGCTGCGGGATCTCGCGGGAGAGCCTCGCCGCATCAAGAATGCCCGCGTAGTTCACCATGGCCGAGGCGCTCGTGACGATGCCCAAACGATGCGCCTCGAACACACCGGTGTTGATTCCGGGCGAGCGGCCCAGATCGTCGGCGTTAACGATGAGCCGCTTCACGCGCGTCCCCCCCGTCGTGACCGGTACAGGTCGAGGGCCATCGCCAGGGCGCCTTCGGCCGGATCACGCTTCAACCGACACGGTATGGCGCCCGGAAGCGCCGCCTTCCGCGTCACCGACTCGACCAGCGAGGGCAAGCCGGCGAACAGACCCCCCGCGAAAATGAGAGGGTAGGGTGCGGCCCCGAAGTCGAGTTGGCGCGCCACGGAGCGAGCCGCGCTCGCCAGTTCCACCGAGGCCTCGTCCAGGATGCGCGTCGCCACCGGGTCGCCGGTTTGAGCGACGCCAATCACGGTGGGCGCCAACTCAGCGAGTCGCTCGCGAGTCAGGCCGCCGCCATAG
>JANLWV010000468.1:0-3937 GCA_031364765.1 Vicinamibacteria bacterium | reverse complement strand
GGAACCGAATCGCTACGGTCTGCTGAATCAGGACCGCCCCCACGTGGTGAAGTTGTTCGGTACCTTCCAGCCCCTCGAACGGTTCAATCTGGGTGTGTTCTTCCGCGTCCAGAGCGGCCGGGCCTGGAATGCGGTGGCGCGTGACAATACGGGCAACGGCACGGTCATCAACTACCTCGAGAAGGCGGGGTCGCGGCGTACACCGACGTGGTCCAACCTCGACTTGCTTGCGGCCTATCGACTTCCGGTCGGAAAGAGTCACGTAACCCTCGAAGCGCGCGTTCTGAACGTGCTCAACTCCCAGACCGTGCTGTCGTACAACGCGACCCAGTTCAACGACCTCAACGTCGCTGCGAACGGTTCGATCCTCGCCTACACCATACCGAACCCGCTGTTCAACACGCCGAACTCATACGCGACGCCGCGCCGGATTCTGCTATCGGCGCTGATGAGCTTCTAAAGACCCACTGCTTCCCCAAGAACCGCTTCACAGCGCGGTCCTCGGGTGCGTGAGAGCCCGGCGATCTTCACGGATCGCCGGGCTTTTTCTTTTGTAGCGAACGCTCCGTCACGTTGTCCCTCGTCCGGCCAAGCGGAGCGGAAGGGGCTTACCTGGTCACCCCTGGCGGAGGCGGCGGCGCAGCGCTCTCGAGCGCCTTAAGCAGACCTCTCGCTTTTTCATTCCCCGGCTCAAACTTCAAGACGGCGAGCACCTCCACCTTCGCTTCGTCGAAACGGCCCATGTTGGCGAGCGTGACGGCGAGATTGAGAAGGACACGTGGTCGTTCGGGAGCGAGGGCGAGAGATTCTCTGAGGGCCGCAACAGCGCCCGCGCCGTTTCCCGAGAGGGAAAGGGCCTCTCCGTAGCGGGCCAGCAGAGACGCAGTGCGGGCCTGCCCCGTTTTCATGGCCGCTTCGAAGAAACGTGTGGCCGAGAAGGGGTCGCCTGCCACAAGAAAATACTCCGCGATCGCGAGCCGCTCTTCCTTGATGAGCGAACCCTCCACTTGAGAGAGAAGTGCGGTCGCGGGCCCGACCTCGCCCTGATGAAGGAATGCGCGTCCTATCCGGAGGCGCAGAGCGTCGACATCGCGGGCTCGAGTCTGGGCAGCGACCATCCGGGCCCGGGCCTCGTCATTGCGCCGGTTGTCTACGAGAAACTCGATGTTGGCTATTTCCTCTTCGGAGCTTCCGTCATCGAGCCCGAAGTTGTGCAAAGCGATCGCGAGCCCGCCGCTTGCAAGGGCGAGACTCAAAGCCACCGACCGCCATCGACGCTCAAGGAATGCGGTCACCGCCCAATCGATGCCCACGGCGGACAGAAACGCGAGGGGGATCAGAAGTGGCATGCGGTAGCGCGAGGACACGAAGAACAGGGCCACCGATAAGGCGTACGCAGGGCCGAGGACGAGGAGGGGAGCCGCAGGCGCCCCGAAACGAAGAAAGGCCGCAACGAGCCCCAGTATTCCTAACGGGACCAGCACCAGCGGTCCGACTACGAGAGCTCGCAAGACACGTGATTCGACTTTTTGATAGTAGGTGAAGCTCTGGTTCAGTGAGAGATCCACACTGTTCAGCGTTAGACCGAGCTTCCGAGCGAACAAGCGGAGCGCCGCTTTGGGATCGTCGCGCCAGAAACTCCAGGCCAGATTCATGAAGTAAGCCGAGACCTCGCTTTGTCGAAGCGATCGGCCCATCGCTTTGTCCGCAAGGGCTCGCGCATCGCGTGTCTGGCCTTCGATCTGCGGCGTGATTCCAGGTACGGCTTTGTAGGAACCGTCCGCGTGGGCGTTGTTCCCGATGTAGAGATTGAGGCCTCCGTGGGACGAAATGAGAACGAAGTCCTTCGAGACCGCGGCGTTGCGAAGGGTGGCGGGGGCGATCGCCAGGATGAACCCCAGCAGAAAGACCACCCCGGGGCGGAGGCGCCGGGTCATGACGAATGCGAGGGCCACGACGGGCGCCACGAGAAGCGTGTTGGGTCGATTGAGGGCCAGGAGGCCAAGAGCGGCGCCGGCGGCAAGGCCCGATGTCATCGTCGTAGCCGATGCGGCGCTCGCGAGTACAAACATCGCGACCGCCATGAGGAACGGATCCAGACTCGACTGAAGAATCAGAACCTCGTTGAAAGAAAAAACTCCGGTGAGAAGGGTGAGCAGGCCTGCCATCCATCCGACGAGGGATGAGTTTGAGGCTCGGCTGGCGGTGTGGGTGACAAGCCCCACCGCGACCGCTCCAAGGATTATCTGGAGGATTCGCGCAGCCTGTAGCGAGCCTCCGGTGGTCGCGAATACGAGGCCCAGGAAGTAAGCGTACAGCGGCGCCAGGAAGAACGTCTGACCGCCAGCCAGAAGGTCCCCGCTCGCGATCTGTCGGCCAAGCGTTACGTAGGCCTCGCCGTCGAGGCCTCCCACGGGTTGAAGGAGTGGGTCGTCGCCAAGCTCCTTGAGGACCAGAACCTTGATCAGCAGCGCCACCACAATCATGGCGACGGGGGGGCTGGCCCAGTGGGCGCTCTTGGGCTCGTGGCCCTCGCCTGTCTTGGCCTGCTCCGGCGCCTTCGTGATACGCTCCTCGGTCTTCAAACTGCCCCCATCCTATGCGGCCTCAGGGGCCGCGTCGACCGATCGCGGAGAGATGCCGGAGTGGCTGAACGGGCCAGGTTGCTAACCTGTTGTGCGGGGTTTCCTGCACCGGGGGTTCGAATCCCCCTCTCTCCGCCAGCTTTCGAGGGCAAAGCCCTCGAAAGCTCGGCAGAGAGAGGTGGCTTCGGTCCTTCGCTTCGCTCAGTCTCGAATCCTTGTAAACGCCCTCCGACGCACGAGCACTGCCAGCTCGCGTTGGGGCGCTCAGTCTCGAATCCCAACGCACCCGCCTTCTTCAGCGCCGAAGGCCCGAAAAGCTGGCTTGAGAGACGCGGCACAACTGCCGCGGGTAATTCCCCATCCCAGATCAGGTGTCCCGTTCGTCTACGCGCTTTCGAAGAAGTCGACTTCGCCGGTTTCGAGCGAATACTCTGCCCCGACCACTCGGAGACCCTCCTGGTCGATCAGACGTTCGAGGATCTGAGATCCGTGTTTCAACTGAGTCACTGACGCCTCGATGTTGGCTCTCACCGCCTGGTGCTCCAGCGCCGAAGCGTCTTCCGGATAGACCCCTTCGAAGACCGCCTCCACCGAGGGGCGGACGCGATCGACGATAGACCGCAGGTTGGGCGAGTGGCTGACCCCTGGCTCGCGCAGTTCCTCGAGGGTCGCGAAGATCGCTCCGCATCCGGTGTGGCCAAGGACGACCACCAGTTTCGTGCCGAATCGTTCCGCGGCGAACTCGACGCTGCCGATCTGCGACGGGGCCACGATGTTTCCGGCCACCCGAATGACGAACAGGTCGCCGAGGCCCTGGTCGAAGATGATCTCCGCGGGGACGCGCGCGTCCGAACAGCCGAGGATGATGGCGAAGGGGTTTTGTCCCTTGGTGAGCTCCTTGCGACGCGCCTCATTCACGAACGCATCACCCCGTCCCTCGCCAGAGAGGAACCTTAGATTGCCTTCCTTGAGCCGAAGGACGCCCTCGTCGGGTGAAGTCAGGGCGTTTGCCTACTTCGGGTCGGTCTTGAGCGGCGTGACCGTGACCGTATCGAGCTTCTGCTTTTGCAGCATGGCCACCAGCTTCGGCAGGTCAGTCTTGATGACGGCATCCAACTTTCCAAGCTGAACGTCGAGTCTGGTGGACAGCATGGTGAAGACCTCGCGGCTCTGGTCGGTGGGCCGGGCATCCGCGCTCTCAATGACCCCCTGAAGAGCGGCGATCTTGTTGTTGAGCTTGATCGGGAAATTCAGGGGATCTTGCGAGCTCTGGTTCTTCACCTGATAGATCTCGCCTTCCACCGCGGAGAGCTTTTCGTTGAACGATCGCGCGGCCACGAGGGTCGGTGAGG
>JANLWV010000467.1:0-4085 GCA_031364765.1 Vicinamibacteria bacterium | reverse complement strand
CGCGGCGCGGAGACTCGTGGTTGAAGAGAATGCCGCTCACCGCGTACAGCCCAAACGACTCGCGGTAGTTCACCGTGATGTGGTGGCCGTACGCTTTCGCGACGCCGTAGGGCGAGCGGGGGTGGAAGGGAGTGGTTTCCTTCTGCGGGGTCTCCACCACCTTGCCGAACATCTCCGAGCTTCCCGCCTGATAGACGCGCGACTTAAGTCCCAGGTCGTGCACCGCGTCGAGGAGGCGCAAAACACCGAGCCCGGTGGTGTTGCCCGTGTACTCGGGCATGTCGAACGACACCTTCACGTGGCTTTGGGCGGCCAGGTTGTAGATCTCATCAGGTCCTACGTGCTCGAGAACACGAGCCAGGCTCGAGGTGTCGACCAGATCGCCGTAGTGCAGGTGCAGGTCGTCGCGGACATGATCGATGCGCCAAGTGTTGAAAGAGCTCGATCGTCGAACCAGGCCATGGACTTCGTAACCCTTATCGAGCAGGAGTTCGGCCAGATAGCTGCCGTCCTGGCCGGTGATGCCGGTGATGAGTGCTTTTTTCATGCAAGTCTTTCAGCGAAGGCCCGATTCACTCGGGCCGGAGCGTGGGGGTCTGGGGGGCTGAGCATGGAAACGATCCGGTTTTGCGGCCCCCCAGCTCAATTGGTAAATCGGTACTTGACAAGGGTCCAGAGTGCGGGGAAGCCGTCTTTCCAGGTGATCTTCTTGCCTTCGGAGTAGTCGCGACCCTCGTAAGTGATGGGGACCTCGTAGACGCGTGCTCCAGCCTTGAACAGTTTGGCCGTGATCTCGGGCTCGATGCCGAAGCGGTTGGAGTGGAGGGGCATGGGTTTCAGAATGTCCGAGCGGATCGCTTTGAAGCACGTCTCCATGTCGGTCATGGTGGTGTTGTAAAGCACGTTGGTGACGAGGTTCAGGAAGAGGTTCGCCAGATAATGCGTGAACAGATGGCAGCGATGCCTGCCGATGAAGCGCGACCCGAAGACGGCGTCGGCCTTGCCTTTGATGATGAGGTCCAGCAGGTCCGGATACTCCTCGGGCGAGTACTCCAGATCGGCGTCCTGCACCACGATGACATCGCCCGTGGCTTCCTTGATGCCGCGACGGACCGCAGCGCCCTTGCCCTGGTTCTTATCCTCGTGGAAGAGCTTCAGACCTCGGGACGAAGCCAGCCGGTCCAGAATTTCTCGCGAGCCGTCGGTGGAAGCATCGTTGACGACGATGACCTCCTTCCTGATTCCCGGCACGGCGAGGACGCGGCCGATGATCTCCTCGACCGTGTTCTTCTCGTTGTACACGGGAATGATGACGGACAGCAGTGGGTCGGGGATCGGATTCGGTCGTCTCATTGGCGACTACTGTATCCCTGAGGATGAGCCTGGCGCCATTTCCACGCGGTTTCCACGATCTCGTCGATGGAAGTGATGGCGGGCTCGAAACCAAGGACGGTGCGGGACCGCGCAGGAACCGCGACAAGCGCCGGAGGATCGCCGGCCCGACGGGGACCGACAGTGTGAGGCACCCTGGCGCCGGTGACCCGCTCGACCGATTGAACGACTTCACGCACCGATGTGCCGCGACCGGTTCCGAGATTGACCGCGGTGAACGGGGTCTCCATGCGGTCCAGCGCGTCGAGGGCGAGGACGTGAGCGTGGGCCAGATCGCCCACGTGGATGTAGTCCCGGAGACAGGTGCCGTCGGGAGTGTCGTAGTCGTCGCCGAAGATGGTGAGGGCGCCCCGTCGCCCCGCGGCCGCGTCCAGAGCCAGAGGGATCAGGTGCTCCTCGTGCCGATGGTCTTCGCCCAGCGAGCCGTCCCGCCTCGCCCCCGCGGCGTTGAAGTACCGAAGAGCGATCGCGCGAAGCTGTCCGATCCGCGCGTACGCCTCCAGCACCTGCTCGAAGGCGCGCTTCGAAGCGCCATAGGGGTTCACCGGTTCCTTGGGGTGATCCTCGGTGAGCGGCCCCTGCGGCACGCCGTAGGTGGCGCACGTGGAACTGAAGATGAAGCGCTCCACGCTCGCGGCCTTCGCTGCGTCAAGCAGGGTGATGCCCTTCACCAGATTCGTCTTGAAGTAGGAGCGGGGATCCTTCATCGACCCCGCCACCGACAACAGGCCCGCGAAATGCATCACGGCGTCGTGGTCCGCGAGCGCCGTCGTCATCGCGCCAAGATCGCCGATGTCGCCATGAACCATCTGGACCGCCGACTCCGGAACCGCAGCCCGGTGCCCGGCCGAGAAGTCGTCGATGACCGTGACCTGGTGACCGAGGCTCAGAAGCTCGGCGACGGCATGCGAGCCGATGTAGCCGGCTCCGCCCGTGACCGCGACCTTCAACGCCCCCAGAGTCCCTCGAAGTTCACTAGCGCCGGCCCACGCCGACGTATTCAAAGCCCAGAGCCTTGACCGTCTTCGGATTGAAGATATTGCGGCCATCGAAAATGAGCGCGCGCCGCATGAGCGACTTCATTCTGCCGAAGTCGGGCTCCCGGAATTCGTTCCACTCGGTGGCCAGGAGCAGAGCGTCGGCGCCCTCCAGCGCGTCGTAGCCGTTCTTGGCCCACCGCACGGACCTGGGAAGGGATCCCCGGGCATGGTCCATGGCCTTGGGGTCATAGACCGACACCACGGCGCCCTGGGCGATCAGACCCTCGATGAGGAACAGAGCGGGCGCTTCGCGAATATCGTCGGTCCGCGGCTTGAAGGCCACGCCCCAGACCGCGATGTTCTTGCCTTCGAGCCCGCCGAGGATCTGTTCCATTCGCGGCAGCATGATGGTCTTCTGTCGGGTGTTGACTCGTTCGACCGCCGACACGATCTCCATGGGGGAGCCGTACTCGCGGCTCGCGTGCTCGAGGGCCTTGACGTCTTTAGGGAAGCAGGAACCGCCGTACCCAAGACCGGGGAAAAGGAAGGCGGTGCCGATCCGCGAGTCGGTGGCCATTCCGCGGCGGACCATCTCGACATCGGCTCCCGTGGCGTCGCACAGGTTCGCGACCTCGTTCATGAACGAGATGCGCAGGGCGAGCATGGCGTTGGAGGCGTACTTGGTGAGCTCCGCCGAGACGTTGTCCATGACCAGAATCGGTTTTCCCGTGCGCACGAACGGTTCGTAGAGCTCCCGCATCACCGCTTGGGCCCCGGGGTCGTCGGTTCCGATGATCACGCGGTCGGGCTTCAGGAAATCGTCGACCGCCGCGCCCTCCTTCAGGAACTCGGGGTTTGAGACCACTTTCACCGGGTGCTTCGTCCGCGCTTCGATGGCGGCGCTGACCTTGGCCGAGGTTCCCACGGGAACCGTCGACTTGTTGACCACGATCTTCGGCCCGTTCATGGCGTCGGCGATCTCCTCGGCCACGGCCAGGACGTACCGCAGGTCGGCCGAACCATCATCATCCTGCGGCGTTCCCACCGCGATGAACAGCACTTCGCTCTCCCGAACCGCCACCTTGATGTCGGTGGTGAAGCGGAGCCGCCCCTCGGCGACGTTCTGAACGACGATCTCAGCCAACCCGGGCTCGTAGATCGGAATCCGGCCGGCGAGGAGGGCCTTGATCTTGGTTTCGTCGATGTCGACGCCGATGACGCTGTTTCCATTCTCGGCGAAACAGGCGGCGGCGACGAGACCGACATAGCCCGTGCCGACAACGCCGATCTTCATGCGGTCCTGTTATTTCCTTGGCTTCGTGGGTTCTTAAGAGGGCGCGACTCCGGGACCTCGACCCCTCGGTCCTGAGGCCTCATGGAGGCGCGATGACCGAAGGGGAGCAGGCAGTTTACCAAAGGGGCGGTCGTCCTCCGCGGTTCGGCGGCGGGCCCGTTTGTTTCCCCCCTCGCGTCTCCGTATAGGATGATCCGGGAGATACGTCCATGACGAAACGCACGCTCCCGGCATCCGAAGGCCTTCCCGAGGTCGCCGGCACGAGTGCCTGAGTTGCGGGCTGCGCTCGCTCTGCGGCTCCGACCTGCGAAAACACTCGGCTCGTCGAAGGCCGCGAGGCGACGCCCATGAGGGTGGCTCTTGACGTCCGGCCGGCGCTCTCCCGGCCCACCGGTGTCGGCGTTTACATCGGCGCTTTG
>JANLWV010000461.1:0-9300 GCA_031364765.1 Vicinamibacteria bacterium | reverse complement strand
GTCCTTCAGCACCGAAGCGAGCGTTTCCGAAACGTCGTCGCCTTTGAAGGCGCGCTTACCTGTCAGCATCTCGTAGAGCACAACACCGAAGGCCCAGATGTCAGCGCGACGATCGACGGTCTTACCCTTCGCCTGCTCCGGCGACATGTACGCCGCTGTCCCAATGATCATCCCGGCTGATGTCCCCTGATGTGTCAGCGTCGGCGAATGACTGACATTCGGGCTTGACGCGCTCGACGGATCCATCGCCTTCGCAAGACCGAAGTCGAGGACCTTCACCGTGCCGTCGGTGCGGACCTTGATGTTCGCGGGCTTGAGGTCGCGATGGATGATGCCCTGGTCATGCGCGGCTTCGAGCGCCTCCGCGATCTGCCTCGCGATGGGGAGAGCTTCGGCGATAGGTATCGGCCCGCGCTCGAGATGAGCGGAGAGGTCTTCGCCCGCGACGAGTTCCATCACGAGAGCGCGGGAGCCGGCACCCGATCCGCTGACTGCCGGGACTTCTTCGATACCGTAGATGGCCGCGATGTTGGGGTGATTGAGCGACGCCAGGGTCTGGGCTTCGCGTGTGAAACGCGCAAGGCGTTCGTGATCGTGAGCGAACGCCTCGGGCAGCACCTTGATCGCAACGTCGCGATTGAGTTTCGTATCCCGCGCGCGGAACACCTCGCCCATCCCACCCGCGCCGATGGCCGCGGTGATTTCGTAGGGGCCGAGGCGTGTTCCGGGCGAAAGAGTCATGAAGCCTGGCAGCCAGGTAACTGTGCGCCCAGGTCAAACATGCGCGACTCGTGACTTGCCGGAGGGTGGACGCGATGCTCCGGTGGGCCGAGAGCGGCGTGCCTGAGGAACGAGACGGACTTGAAGGTCGCACCCCACCCAGAAGCGTAGCGCTTGAGGGTGGCCAGGGAAGGAGCGTGCTTTCCGGCAGATTCCAGCCGGGACACCGCGCTCTTCGTCGTGCCCATTTTTGCAGCCACCGCACCCTGGGTCAACGCGGCGCGAGCCCTTGCCGAAAGCATCTCGTGGGCTAGCGCGTACTCCAGGGCCAACTCGTCATAGGCCTTCGCAAAGCCAGGGCGCAGGCGCGCTTTGGCCAGGAAGGCAGGGTGGTTGTGTGTCACGGGTTGACCCGTCTGAGTTCCCGATCAGGCGTTTGCTGCGATTTCTTGATGAAGGCGTGAAGGATTTGTTTGGCGAAACGGACGTCGGCGAAGCGGAGGAAGATAAGGCCGAGGATGGGGCCGGAGTATTCGGCGGCCTTCAGACCGGAGTTGGCGCGGAACTGGTCAGCGGCGTCCCACAGGCGCTTTTCAAGCGTGGCGTTCGCGGCGTCTTTTTCGGCGGGGGCGATCCACTGCATCTGTTATCTAGTCGGTTCGTGGGTGGCGCGAGCGTAGCAGAGGGAGAGAGGATGGTGCCGCAGAAGAGCGCGTTGCTCAGGAAGTCCTGGAGCAGGGCGTTGCGCGCGCATCTAGAAGCGCGCATCGAGCGATGAGGGCCTGCAGTTTAACCACCGCTAGCCGTGAACAATTTGCTGGCCCGAAGAGCGTCCGTGCGGAAGGACTTCCTGAGCAGTGCGCTTCGGGCGCGGAACATTGCATGGAAGTAGGTCCGTTTGCAGGCCCCTTGGATCCGCGGGCCGCCAAAGGGATGCCTGCGGCACGCGGTTCGGTGATTCGCTCGAATCGGCTTTGTGCTTGGCAGGTGGACCCCGCTCCCCGGCTTTCGCTGGGACAAGCTCCGCCGGGGTGACGGTCTTGGCTAGGCGCCTGCGACCGTCACCTTGATCATCTGAATCGGGGTCTTTGGGCGGTCGCCCGCCTCGGTTTTCGTCGAGCCGATCTTGTTGACCACGTCCATCCCCTGCGTGACGCGGCCGAAGACGGGGTGCTTCGACGCGCCTGGCGAGAAGAAGTCGAGGTAGCCGTTGTGGACGGTGTTGATGAAGAACTGGGACGAGCCGCTTTGGGGGCCGGAGTTCGCCATGGCAAGGGTTCCGGGCTCGTTCGAGATCTTTGCGTTTGCGGGATGCTCGTCGGGAATCCGGCCGTACGGCGAATCTCCTGTCCCGGCGCGCCGGCTCATCGGATCCTTGCTGTGGGGGCAGCCGAACTGAATCATGAAGTTCGGAATCACCCGATGGAAATGAAGGCCGTTGTAGAAACCCTCCTTGGCAAGCTTGATGAAGTTGCCCGCGGTGATGGGCATGACGTCGCTGAGGATTTCAGCGGTGAAGCTGCCCAGCGAAGTTTCAAACGTGGCGGTCGGATTGGCCATAAAGAATTGATCCTTGATTTTGAACGGAAGCCTCAGGCGGGTGGCGCCAAGGGTGAGGCTTCGGGTTTAGGGGGTTGAGTGAGGCCGAGAGAAACCAGCCACATGAGAAAGAGTGTGCCCGCCGAGACCAGCGGAGGCCAGGCCGGATTGCGGTCATAAACAAAGCCGCCCATCAGAGGGCCAATGATATTGCCAAGCGACATCGCGCTCTGATTGATCCCGATGATCCGGCCCCGAGCGACACCCGGGGCGTGGAAGGTGAGAAGGGCGGCGGCGCAGGGCATGGCGATGCCTCCCCCGATCCCGGCAATCGCGGAGCCCGCCGCGGCGGGGTAAAGCCGCGGGAAGAACGCCATGATGGCGTTGCCGAGGACGCGGAGGAAGGCGCCCGCCCTCAGGGCCTTCGCCTCGCCGACCTTTCGGACCACCGGTCCGATGATCGCGCCCTGGGTCACGACCGTCACCAGTCCGACAAAGATAAAGACCACGCCGGTGGCGCGTTGAACGCGCTCGATCGACCAGTCGACCAGGACCACCTTGTCCACCCAGAGTATGAACACGGAGTTGAGAGCGAAGACCGCGATTTGACCCAGCAGGCCGATGACCAGGAGACGAGCGATCTGGGGATGGGAGATGATGTCCCGGGTCGATCGTTCCGGAGCCTTGATCGCTCCGGTCCGCTTTTCGGGCGGTAACGACTCCTTGAGCAGGAAGATCGAGAGCAGGATGGTGCCCATCGAGGCCCCCGCGGCGAAGGCGAAGGGGACGCGGGGACCATAGGCCGCCGACATGAAGGCGCCGAAAGCGGGGCCAATGATGAAGCCGAGGCCGAAGGCGGCAATGACCAGGCCGACGCTCTTCGCCCGGTCTGCGGGCGGGGTTATGTCCGTGAGGTAGGCCTGAGCGACGGAGATGTTGCCCCCCGTGAGCCCGTCGATGAGCCGTGCCGCCACCAGATAGACGGGGGACAGCGCTACCGCGGTCAGGATCGCGCCGAAAAGCGTCCCGAACTGGGAGGCGATCAGAACCGGGCGGCGCCCGACGCGGTCCGACAGCCGGCCGAGGATGGGCGCGCCGATGAACTGCGCGGCAAAAAAAAGGCTGGTGAGACCGGCGATCTCAATTCCGGAAAGTTTGAAGAAACCTTCCGCGTAAACGGGCAGAACCGGAATCGTGATCCCGAGGCCGATCACGTCGACGAAGACGATCAGAAAGATCGGAAACTTGGCGGAACGGATGAAGCGCGTCAGGTTAGGGCGCCTCCCTGGGTTTCTGGATGTTCAGCGACCAGTCGTAGTCCGTGAACTCAATCCGCAGCCGCGCCGCCGCGAAGGCGGCACGCTCCCCCGCTCCCTCGAAGTACGGCGCCAGGAACTTCAGGATGGCCACGTCGGTCTTCCCGAAGTCCTCGCGATACCAGTCGAAGATGGGCGAAATATGGACGATGTCGTTGCCCAGATCGAGACGATTCGCGGTCTGCCTTTCGCGCAGGAAGGTGCGCGTCTGATCGCCAAGCTGCCCGTGGAGCTTCGACCCTTCATAGGCTTCGGTGCGAAGAGGGGGGCACGAAAGAGCGGCGCAGACGAGCGCCATATGGATCCTCGGTTCCTTGAACTCGACGCGAATGATCTTGTGCTCCACATCGTCGAGGGTGAGGGTGCGGCCGGCCGCGCGCACAATGTCCTCCTTCCACGGTCGCTTGCCCCGCACCACTCCGAGGAACTTGTTGATGTTGCGAATCGACTCGCGCTCGTGGTGTTTGTTGATGAGCTGGATCGTGTAGGCGTTATAGGCGTTGATCCAGAAGGCCAGCCGATCGTCTTTAGACATGGAGTCCAGGCGCGCCCGCTCAAGAGCCTGGAGGTACCCCTGGAATTCCGGCGACTTCGCGAACGCGTCGTAATCGACGAGGTCATTCCGCACGTGATCCTTGAGCAATACGGTGAAGGGCGCATGGATCGACGCCTTCGCCAAGCCGGGGCTTCCGGCCTGAGGCGGGGCGAGCAAAACGAGGGCGGCCGGCACAAGGTAGGGGAGGATCATCGGGGTATCCTACGGTCTTAAGTTAACGCGCGTTGCGCAGTTACCGATGAACATGCATCCCCCCACCCAAATCGGTCGATATCGAATCGAACGCGAACTCGGACGCGGTACCATGGGCGTCGTCTATCAAGCGCAGGATACAACGCTCGGAAGGACGGTCGCCCTCAAGACCTTCAGCACCATGGCTGCGATCGCCCCCCACGAGCGCGAGGCCTTTGAAAAGCGCTTCCTCTCCGAGGCCCGAATCTCGGCGACCCTCGACGACCCGCACGTAGTCGCGGTCTACGACGTCGGGCGTGATTTCACCTCCGGCCTCCTGTTCATGGCCCTCGAGTACGTCCGGGGCGAAACCCTCGCGGTCGCCTTGTCGCGAGGGCCGATGCCCTGGGAGGGGGCGGCCCGAATTATCGCCAAACTGGCGCGGGCGCTCCAGACCGCGCATGCCCATCAGATCGTTCATCGCGACATCAAGCCGGCGAACATCATGCTGAGCGCCACGGGCGAGCCCAAGATCATGGACTTCGGCATCGCCAAGGCGAGCGCCGCGCAGCTCACCATCGCGGGCCAGATCTTCGGCACGCCGGCGTACATGTCTCCCGAGCAGGCCTCTGGCGAGGAAGTGGACGGGCGCTCCGATATTTTTTCCCTCGGCGCCGTGCTCTATGAACTGGTCACCAACAACCGACCCTTCGAAGCGCCGACGATGGCGGCGACGCTCACCAAGATCCTTCGAGACGAGCCGAGCCCGGCTTCAAGTTTCGGCAGGGTCCCAAGAGCTCTTGACGCGGTTATCGGGCGGGCGCTGCGCAAGCGGCGCGACGCCCGGTACGATTCGGCGGCGCACCTGGCGAGCGACCTTGAGTGCCTTCTGGAGGGGAAGCCTCCCATCCACGCCACCCAACTCGGACCCCTGGATACGTTCGACCTCGGCGGATCCCAGGTCCCAGAGCGTCCGGCGGCGGATCAAGGCCTCACCCCGGTCAGTGCGGCTTCGGCCGAGCTCTATGTGGTGGATGAGCCGGAGAACAAGGGGCACGCCCGACTGGCGGGCGCCGTGGCCCTGGGGGTGGCTCTCGCCGTGGGTGTCATTCTCTTTCTGCAAACGCGCGCGAGTAGCGGGTCGGCGCCCGCTTCTGCAGGGACAGTGCAGCAAGGGGGGGCGGAAGGGTCGGCCCCGACACCCCTTCCCACCCGACCTCCCCTCCCCGAGGCCACGGCGGCCGTCCTCTCGATCGAGGGGGCAGGGCGCGCGGCCCGGGTCAGCCTCGACCTCCAGCACCCATTCGCCAGCGGTTCCCTTCGCATCAAGGTCGACGATCGAGTCGTCCTCGCCAACAGCATCAGCGGTATGCCGAAGAAGGTCCTGGGCGTGCTCTCGGGCTATGACGGTCACTTCGGCACCGATCTCATGATCCCGCCGGGAGATCACGTCATCAAGATTGAGGTCCGGTCGGGTTCCACCGAGTTCATTGAATCACGACGGGTGCAACTCCGGGCCGGAGAGAACCGGCGTCTGGTGGCCCTCGTGGGCAAGACGCTGACTCTGAGCTTCGAATAGCGATGCGCGATCGTGTTTCTCGGCCTCGCCGTCGTGCGGAGGATCGCCTAGTTCCGTGGTCTTCAACATCAAGCGATAGGACGCAGGCTCCCGGCAAGCTCCTCGGCAGCGACGATGGCCGCCGTCTCTTCGTCCGACGGCGAATCCCGTACCGCCTCCAGGTCGTTGACGAGCCGGGTGGCGGCCACGATGAAAACGGGAACGGCCAGGACATTCATCAGGGGAAAGAGCAGAACCGACGCCACGCCGAACCCCAGCGTCTCCGGCCGAAATCGCCGGTGAAACCCCTGTCGGGCGCGAAACCCCATCCCGCGACGCAACAGGACGGCATCCGTGCTTTGAAAGGCCACGCGGTGCCCGGTGAACCCCAGGGCCAGGAACGGGCCGAGGAAAGGGACCAGCCCCAGGAGGATCGCAACCGGCGCGCTCAACGCGAAGTAAGCCGCCGTCTTCAGCGATTGAACCATCTCCCAGCGCAGACCCTTCGACCCTCGGACTTTCAAGCCGGACAACTCTTCAACCTTTTGGGACAGCTTCTCGAACAGCGGTCCGAGCAGAGCGAAAGCAATCGCCAGCGCCACGATCGCTCCGGCGGCCAGGCACCCCGCCCAGAGCCCGGCAAAAATCACGAAGGACATCCAGACCGGGATCATCCGGAGGCCTTCTCCGAAGAGGATCTCCTCGACCCGATCCGCCCAGAAAGCCCCTGAAAACAGACCGATCAGGAGAAGTCCGGCGGCGACGATCAGAGGGGACACCGCCACCGGCCACAGACGTGGTTGGCGCACGAGAAAGACGGCGCCGCCCGGAATGTACGAGACGCCCGCGAGGAAACGGACAAACGGGGTCAGCGGCCGGAGCAAGGGCATGGCGACGAGAGGCTAGCCCAAGAGAGCGAACCGATCCATCGAGGCGGTCGGTAAAAACGCGCGTCTATACTCCCGTCCAGGAGCCACCATGACCTTCATCCGGCGGATCGTTCTTCATGCTTCGACCGCCGCCCTCGTTGGTTTGCCGCCGGCCGCGGTTTTCGCACAAACGGTGACCACTCCCGAAACGGGGGCGACCCGCCAGACTCAGGCGGACGACTACACACGCTACGAACTTCTCGACCCGTCCTCCGCGAGTTTTCGGATCCTCTACGAAGTCACCGCAACCACGCCGGGTGCTCGGTACTTCTGGAATCCAATTCGAAAGGGCAGCGTCGCCAGCAACGAAAGCGTCACCGATCCGGCGAGCGGCCTGCCGCTCAAGTTCACCGAAGTCTCGGGCGCCGAGGCGAGGTCGAATGGCTTCGGGGGCGCCAGCGCCGACACGCGCTACATCCAGATCGAGTTGCCTCGGCCGGTTCCCCGGGACGGAGAGATCCGCCTGTTGATCGACAAGACCTACAAGGACGAGAAGAGTTACTTCGTCGAACCCGGAACGGGGTTCATCGTCTTCTCGCGGTCGCTAGGCATCAAGCGGAACGCGGTGGTTCTGCCGGCGGGGTACGAAGCGGTCGCCTGCAACTACCCGTCGCAGGCCTTCTCTGAGCCCCTGGCCGAGGTCGAAGGGCACCTCCCCGGAACGCGGCTGCGATTGAGCTTCATGAACATCGGCCCCGACCCGGTGTCGTACCTGATCAAGGCGCGGAGGATCAAGTGAGCGACCGCCCTGAATGGACGCGCACCGTGTTTTGCGCCTGGGGGCTCGTCGCGGCGTCCTCTGCGTCCGCCCAGGATGCGGCATTTTCCGAACGGGCGCGCCAGGATCGAGAGATCGTCTACTTCCTAAAAGCGCCCGAGACGCACTCCTTCGAGCTGTATCACGATGTCACCATCAGGGAGGTCGGCCGCTCGACCTACGTCAACGTGGTCCGCGCCGGAAGCAAGGTCAGCAATCCCAGCGCACTGTGCCTCGACACCGGTGAAACCCTGAAGGTGGAAACCCTCCGCGGCGACCAGATCACCACCGCCAGGATCGACATCGGCGAACCAGTGAAGCCGGATAGCGAAGCGGCAGTCGTTCGCTTTGCCGCGGTGGCGGCAGGCGCCACCACGCGAATCCGAATTCGCGAGACGTACACGGACGCGGTGCGGTATCGCATGGAAGGCGGCATCCTGGTCTGGGACCGATCTTTCGGTCGCGCGCATAACGCGGTGATCCTCCCTGAAGGCTACGCGCTCGTCTCTTCCGCCTTCCCCGCGACGATCTCGCTCACCGACGACAACCGGATTCGGCTCGACTTCGTGAATCCGCGCAACGACGAGGTGCGGGCGCTCATTCACGCGAAAAAACGTCCATGAAGGAGGTCCTCGCCGTCATCCTCGGCGGAGGACGCGGCACCCGGCTCTTCCCCCTGACCGCTCACCGATCGAAACCGGCGGTCCCCATCGGCGGAAAGTACCGGCTGATCGACATCCCGATCTCGAACTGCCTGAACTCCCACCTTCGGCGAATCATCGTCCTGACCCAGTACCTCTCGGAGAGCCTCAACAAGCACATCGCCCAAACCTACCGGTTCGATCCCTTCACCGATGCGTTCGTCTCGGTCATCGCGGCCGAGCAGACCGAGGATGAGCAGGAGTGGTTTCTGGGCACCGCGGACGCGGTGCGTCGTGCCAATCGCCACATCCGCCACCACGACTTTGACGACGCCCTCATCCTCTCTGGCGATCAGCTCTACCAGATGGACTACCGGAAGATGCGCGAAACGCATCTCACCACCGACGCCGACATCACGGTGGCCGTGACCATGGTGGACGAAGCCGCAGCACCGGGCTACGGGATTCTGAAAGTCGACACCACCGGAAGGATCGTTCACTTCCACGAGAAGCCGAAGGCCGGCGAGGTCGAAGGGTTGAGGTCCGAACTCCCGAGCGGCGGTGTCGGATATCTGGCCTCGATGGGCGTCTACATTTTCAAGCGCGGAGCACTCGAGAAAACGCTCGCTCTCGACGCCTCGATGGATTTCGGGAAACACATCATCCCGGGCTCAATCGCGGATCTCAAGGTGCAGTCCCACATCTTCAACGGCTACTGGGAGGACGTGGGCACCATCCGCTCGTACTACGAAGCCAACTTGGGCCTGTGCCAGCCGGTGCCGCGGTTCGACTTCTACGACGTTCAGATGCCCGTTCACACCCACGCCCGCGCCCTCGCGGCGACCAAGATCGAGGGGTCGCGCATGACGAACGCCCTGATTTCCGAGGGGTCGATCATCGTCGATGCCGAACTTGAGCGATCGCTCATCGGAATAAGGAGCCGGATCGGCCGGGGCTGCGTCATTCGCAACAGCCTGATACTGGGCGCCGATTTCTACGAGAAAACGACGCCGGATCCGTCGACCGGCCTGCCTCCCATCGGGATCGGAGACAACTCCGTGATCGAGACCGCGATCATCGACAAGAACGCCCGCGTGGGTATGAACGTGCGGC
>JANLWV010000456.1:0-13736 GCA_031364765.1 Vicinamibacteria bacterium | reverse complement strand
AGAACCATTTGAGGGGTTCGATGCCCTCGCGAAGATAGACCACGAAGAACCAGCTGAGGCCAACCGTTACCGTGGTCAGCGTGCCCAAGAGCCCGACCGCGGTGAAGATTTTCGGAAGGCGGCGCTCGACCGAAACGAAGGCGAGAAGCAGCGCCCCGAAATAGATCCAGGCGATCGGGCCTTTGGTGAGGAAGCCGAGACCCAGAAGCGCTCCGCAGATCACGAGCCAGCGCGGTTTGGATTCGGTCTCGCTCCGCAGGAAAGCGCCACCGGCGAGAAGGGTCAGAAGGGTCAGCAGCATGTCCGACATCGTGAGTCGGGCGAAGCTCACGAACGCGTAACTGGCGGCGAGAATCGAAGTCGCGAAAAAAGCGGCCGCTTGCCCTTCCAAGGACGGACGACCCGGCTCCCGAGGAGCGATCAGTCGGGTTGCCGTGAAAAACGTGGCTCCGAGAGTGGCGAGGGCCAGGAGTGCCGCGACCAGGCGCCCGGAGAAGAGGCTCGGACCCAGAACTTCGAAACTGAAGGCCAGCAGCCAGTAGGTGAGGGGCGGCTTGTCGTAAAAGGGTTCTCCGCGATAGTAGGGAACTAGCCAATCCGCGCGCTCCACCATCGCACGGGCCGCGTCGAGAAAATAGATCTCGGCCCGCTCAATCGGCGCGTCCGACAGACCGGCGACGAAGGCCAAAGCCCCAAGCGCCAGCAGGAACCCGAGCAGGAATCGGGAGCGGTCGCGGTCGTGAGTGTCGGTTGAGTTCAAGCGGACGAGCACTCTTAGGAAGCGGCGGGAGCCTTCTTCAGATGAAGCTGCCCGCACGCAGCCAATACGTCCTGGCCTCTGGGTTTCCGCACTGAAACCGGAACGCCGGCATCGAGAAGGATGCCTTCGAACCTCGCCACCTGGGCCTTGGGTGGAGCTTCAAAGGGAATGGGGCCGGCGGGATTGAGGGGTATGAGGTTCACTTTGCCGTTTCGACCCCGCAAAAGCCTCGCGAGGGCGTGGGCGTGTTCGTCACGATCGTTCACGTCTTTCAGCAGGACGTACTCGTAGGTCACGCGTCCTCCCCTCGGTGACGGGTAGGAGTCGGCAGCTTCGATGACGTCTCGGAGCGCGTACTTGCTCTCGATGGGCATCAGCTCCCCCCGGAGTTTCGAATTCGGAGCGTGCAGCGAGATGGCCAGATTGGGTCGTATCGGTTCGAGTTTGAGCTTCTCCAGCGCGGGCAGGATGCCGACCGTGGACAGGGTCAGCCTCTTGGGTGTAATCGCGAACGCTTCGGGGTCCATCAGGATCCTGAGGGCTTTCATGGTGTTCTCGAAGTTGAGAAGCGGCTCGCCCATGCCCATCACCACCACGTTCCACGGGCGTTCGTCGCCTTTGGACGCGGCCGCGGCATCGTCCATCACCTGCGCCACCTGGGACAGGATCTCCCAGGGTTTGAGGTTCCGCTTGTATCCGCTGATTCCGGTGAGACAGAAGGCGCACTTCAGAGGACATCCGGCCTGGGTGGAGATGCAGATGGTCCGCCGCCGGGTCTCGGGAATGTAGACACTTTCAATCGTCGCGCCATCGTCGCACCGGAAAAGCGACTTGATCGTTCCATCCGACGAAAATTGCCGGTCCGCCACGGCGATTCGGCGGACTTCGTAATGTTCCGCCAAGGCGGAGCGGAGCGTCGCTTTCAGGTTGGTCATGGCAAAGATAGAGGCCGCGCGCTTGGCATAGAGCCAGGAATAGATCTGGGGGGCGCGAAATCTGGGTTCGCCGAGTGCGGTCACCAAGACCTCGATCTCGGCGAGCGATAGGCCGAAGAGGTTGGTCGGGGGTCTCAGACTCAAGGGGTTCTTATACTCGACCGGGTTGAGCACGGCCTTCTCCGGAGATTCGGGCGACCAGCCGGTCGCGCCCCCACGCCGCGTGTTCGCGAACGATCGGATCCTCGTCGTTCAACAAGCCCTCAAGGAGAACGAGATGTTCCTGCAAACCGGCATTGCCGATAGCCACGGCCACATTCCGCAGAAGTCCCCTGCGCTTGGTTCGCTGGATCGGGTTCTTGCGAAACCTCTCCTGAAAATCCTCGGCCGTGAGTTTCGCAAGCTCGTCAAAGGAGGGAGCGAAGTTATGCGGACGGGGTTCAAAAGGCGCCCCTCCCGAAACCAGGCGTTTGCGATTCCAGGGGCACACATCCTGGCAGATGTCGCAACCGAACACCTGCCGTCCCATCGATCCCCGGAGCTCGGGATCGATGGAGTCCTTCACTTCAATGGTGAGATAGCTGATGCAGCGCCGGGCGTCCAGGATGTAAGGGGCTGGAAAGGCCTGGGTGGGACAAACGTCGAGGCAGGCCCGGCACGATCCACAAATGTCGGTCGTGGGAGCGTCCGGGGCGAGGTCGAGGTCGGTGATCAACACGCCGATAAAAAACCAGGATCCGAGCCGCTGGTTGAGCACGCAGGTGTTCTTTCCATAGCTGCCGAGTCCAGAGGCCACCGCATACGCCTTCTCCGCCACCGGACCGGTGTCCACATAAGCGCGCGATTCGAAGGGTCCGCAGTCCTCGCCGAGGCCTCTTCGCAGCGCTTCGAGCCGGGCTCGAACGACATCGTGATAGTCGTCCCCCCACGCATACCGGGCAATCCAAGCCGACCCAAAGGGTGCGGCCGTGGAATACGGATGGGGCGTGTCGTACTGCAGGGCGGCGACGATCACGGAGCGCGCCCAGGGAAAGGCCACCTTCACGTCCGAACGACGATCGACCTGGTCCACGAGGTAGTCCATGGCGCCCGCCCGGCCGAGTTCGATCCAACGTCTGAAATGGGCGAGAACAGGCGGCGCGAAAGCGCTCGCGATCCCCACTTCATCGAAGCCGGCGTCAAGCGATCTTCGCTTGACCAGACCGGCAAGGGCCAGCGGAGTCTTTGGATCGTCGGGCACAGGAGAGAGGGGGTTCAAAGTTACAATTTCGGACTTCCCCTATCCGCGAGCTTACTCAAAACGACGAAGACTCCGGGCACACGCAAGGACTCACCGATGAAATCCGCCTTTATGAAACGCGCTTTTCGCCTGGCCATGGCGCTCCTCCTCGCCTCCGTCCCGCTGGCGGCGAGCGCTCAGGACCCGCAAACATCTCCAACCCCACTGGAGGAAATGGCCCGCCAGCGGGCCGCGCGCGAGGCAAAGAAGGCGGCGGAACAGGAAGAAAGGACTCTGAGAGCGAGGGCAGAGAAGGAACGCAAGGAAGCGGCGGCTTTGGCGAAGGAGAGGGAAAAAGTCACCGCGCGCCTCGCCGAAATGGAGCGGATAAGCCAGCCGGCCGCGGCCGAGAGGCCGGCCCCGTCGTCCGAAACGGTGACCCCCGAACAGGAACGGATCCAGAACGAGGAAAAGGCGCGAGCCGAAGCCGAGAGGGCGCGAAAGAAGGAAGAGGATCGCGCTCGCGCCCAGGAGGCGAAGGACGCCGACCGGAGACGCAAGGACGAAGAACGCGCCGAACGGGAGGCCGCGAGGGCGAGAGCGAACGAGGACAAGGCCCGAGCCGAAGCACTCAAGAAGGAACAGGAAGAGGCCGACAAAGCCGCCAGGCGCGACCGAGCCGCGGGCGGTTTGTCACCGCAGACGGCTCCCCCGCGCGGGGAGTCTGCCGTACCGCTGAGCAAGGACGAAGAGAAAAGGCGAAAGGACCTGGTCAAACAGATCGAGAAGGCCCGTGCGGAGCGGGATCGCCTAAACCGGGAAGCGGAGCAAGCTGAAGGCCTGGCCCGTGCGGCGCGAACCGCCGCCAGCGAGGGCCAGCGCACTTACGAGGCCTTGACCACCGGTCTCGACGTGGAGGACGTCGCCCTGCCCGGTCCCCTTCCCGCCGATGTGGCGCAGAAGAAAAACCGGTTCGTCACGAAGGCGGACGAGAAGTTGGCGGCCGCGCCCAGGAATACGCAGGTGGCCGATCCGTTGCGAATCGCCCTCGAACTTAAGAACCCCGACCCCGAGGAACGGGAAAAGGCGGCGTTTGCGCTCGCCTCGCTGGGGCCGGACGCTCAACCGGCCACGCGGGCTCTGATGGCCGCGCTGGCCGACGGCTCCGCAGCGGTCCGGGTGGCCGCCGCCCAGGCTCTCGGTCGAATCGGGACCGGTGCGGTGGCCGCCCTGGCCCCGCTCTCCGCCGCCCTCACCGATCCCGATCCCGCGGTGAAGAACGCGGCGCAAGCGGCCCTGCTGGCGATCCAGGGTCGCTAGTGCACTAGAACTCCCGGCGTCCTTCGAGGGCGCGCGTCATGGTCACCTCATCCGCCCACTCGAGGTCCGAACCCGCCGGAATGCCGGTGGCGATTCGCGTGACTTTGACGCCGAGGGTCTTGAGCAATCGGGCGAGGTAGATCGCGGTCGCTTCGCCTTCAACCGTAGGCGAGGTAGCCAGAATCACTTCCGTGGCCAGACCCTGACGCACGCGGGCGAGGAGGCCCTGAATCCGAAGCTCGTCCGGCCCAATGCCCTGGATGGGTGAAAGCGCGCCGTGAAGAACGTGATACCGGCCGCGATAGCCGCCGCTTCGATCCACCGCCATGATATTTCCGGGCTCCTCGACCACGCAGACGAGCGAGTCGATCCGCGAGGGATCCGTGCAGATGGCGCAGACCGGCAGGTCGGTGAAGGCGTTGCAGAGTTCGCACAGGCCGATGCTTTGGGCCAGCGACTCTATCGCCGAGGCGAGGCGCTGGTTGTCCTCGGCCCGGGCCTTGAGCAGGAAGAAGGCCACACGCTGCGCGGATTTCGGACCGAGTCCTGGAAGCCGGCGCAACTCTTCAATGAGCCTCGCGATGGGTTCTGGGTATTCCATTTTGGTTTGTGGGGTCAGCAAGTCTAAAGGCGCAGGTGTATCCTTCTATCCGATCTCATGGCTTGCCTCCCGCCTCTTCTCGGGCGCGGGGTCGTTTTCGCGCCGGAATCGTGCCAGGAGCTAAGTCTTTAAGGAGTATTGGATGGCTGGGCCCGATATTGTCATGTACGAGGTGGAGTTCAACCAGATCAAGGGGATCCTGGCGAAACTCCGCACCGACAGCAACGCCCAGGTCGTTTTCCTGATCGACAAGAACGGCCAGCAGATCGCCACCGCCGGAGACGTGGAGAACATCGACACCACGTCGCTCGCGTCTCTGACCGCCGGCAACGTCGCGGCCACCGACGGTCTCGCCAAACTCATCGGCGAGCGCGAATTCTCGATCCTGTTCCACGAGGGCGAGAAGGACAACATCCATATCTCGATCGTGGCCTCCAGGGTCATCCTGGTGGTCATCTTTGACGAGCGGTCGTCGTTGGGGCTGGTCCGGCTCCGGGTGAAGCGCGCCTCCGCCGAGCTCGCCGAAGTGTTTGCGGGCCTGCTCACCAAGATGGAGCAGGAGAAAGCCAAGGGCGCCGCTTCAGAACATGCCACCCCGTTCTCCGAGATCACGGATGACGACATCGACGCTTTGTTCGGGTAAGCCGCCTGACGCCACCGAATAAAAGACCCTCCAAAAGCCCGCGATGACCTTCATTAACTACGCATCTCGTGAGATCAACTGCAAGATCGTCTATTACGGTCCCGGCCTGTGCGGTAAAACGACGAATCTTCAACACATCTACGACAAGAGCACCGTCGGAACCAAGGGCAAGCTGATTTCGCTCGCGACCGAAACGGACCGAACCTTGTTCTTCGACTTTCTGCCCCTGGAGCTCGGCACGGTTCGCGGCTTCAAAACCCGGTTTCATCTTTATACCGTTCCGGGACAGGTGTTCTATGACGCCTCGCGAAAACTGATCCTCAAGGGCGTCGACGGTGTCATCTTCGTCGCCGACTCTCAGGAAGAGCGGATGGACGCGAACGTCGAAGCCCTCGACAACCTGGTCGCGAATCTCAAGGGCCAGGGCTACGACTTCAATACCATCCCCTACGTGCTCCAGTTCAACAAGCGCGACCTGCCCACGGCCATGCCCATCGAGGATATGAAGAAGGTCCTTTGCCGAAGAAATGAGCCGGTGGTCGAAGCTTGCGCCGCGAAGGGGACCGGCGTCTTCGAGACCCTCCGTGCGGTCGCCAAGGTCGTGCTGCAGGAACTGAACAAGGGTCAGTAGACGCAAGCAGCCGTCAATCCCTCCACGTCAATCCCTCCAAAGGAAGCGCTCCTCAAGGTCCAGGGCGCGTCCGGTCCGGACGCCATCCGCAACGACCAAAGACACTAGGACGGCGGCCATAAGCCAGCAAAGCGGCGTCACCATCGCTTGAAATCCTGGCCAGATCAAGAGTCCCAGGTTCAGCGTCCCCAGGAGGATCCGCGCCTCCGTCCCTCCTACGCCTCCAAAGGCGATCTGAAACACTCGGGTCGTGTGGGCCTTGAGAGCGATGTGAATCTGCAGGAGCAGGTAGGCCATCAGGAGCGCCAGGGCCGAGAAGGGCGAGGCGAGGCCGGAGAAGGCCAGACCACTGAGCAGAAAGATGGCGCCAAAGGCATCGACCAGATGGTCGACGTAGAAACCATAGCGTGGCCGCTGCCTCTCGCGAACCCGAGCCAGCGTCCCGTCCAGGCTGTCTCCGAACCAGTTGAGAAAGAGGAAGAAGTTGACGCCCAGAAGGGCGAGGGGCGAGACCACAAGGAGTCGGTAGCACAAGCCGGCCCCCGCCATCGACAAGACGCCCAACGCGGTGAGATGGTCGGGCCCAATCCACCGCGGCAGGCGGCGGGCCAGGCGGATCAGGACCTTCTTCTCGGCCTCGGCCGTGAAACTTTGAAGGTCTCGGGTTGAGAGTCGAGGGACGGCGGAATCGGCGACCGGTATGGAATGAGGCTGCATCACTTTCTCCTTGAGCTTTAAATGAATGGGCAGGGAGAAGGTACGGGAGAGGCGGGACCGCCGTCCCTAAGAAAACCCTGAATAAATCCAAAAGACCTGCAAAGCCTCATAATCAGATGAATCCAGCGCCTCCCCCATGACCCTTCAACAAATCGGCCCATTCACGCTCGACCGCCGGACCCTTCTGCTCCTGCGTGAGGGAGAGATTGCCAAGGTCCCGATGAAAACGGTGGAGGTCCTTCTCGCTCTGCTGGACCGTCGGGGCGAGATCGTGACCAAAGACGAACTCCTCAAGGCGGCCTGGCCCGACAGCATCGTGGAGGAAGCGAATCTCACCGTGCATGTCGCCCTCCTGCGCAAGACGCTGGGCGGGGCGGCCCCCATTGAAACCATCCCTAAACGCGGCTACCGGCTGCTCGACGAAGCCTCGCCAGCGAGGCCGGAAACGGCGGCGGAGCGGCAGGCGCGCGAATCCGTCCTGCGCGGTCGATATTTCTGGAACAAGTTCACGAGAAGTTCCCTTGAACTTGCGGCGGCGGCGTTTGAGAATGCGCTGCTTATCGACCCGAATTCAGGCGACGCCCATTCAGGACTTTGCGACACCCGGCTGATGCAAGGTTTGTTTGGCTTCAACCCGGACCGGAGCGTGTTCAGGGTGGCGCGGCTTCATGGAGAACGCGCCGCCAAGGCGATCCACTCCGCGGACGCCCAAGCCTCTTTCGCGTTTTCTCAACTCTTCGACGGCTTCAACTTCGGCGCCGCCGAAACCGCTCTGGGTCGCGCGCGGGAACTGGCGCCCCACCGCGTCGAGCCCCACCTCTGGTCCGCCCTGTTCCATGCTCTTCGCGGCGACACCCTGAAAGCGCTGGCGGCGGCGAGAGAAGCGACCGCTCTCGATCCCATTTCTTTGAAGGCGGTGGTGGGGTCGGGCTTTCACTTGTACCTGTCGCAGCAGCATGAACCCGACATCGACCCGCTCCTCAAAGCCCTGGAGCTGGAGCCGGAGTTTGCCGTCGCCCACTGGGCGCTGGGGCTCGCCTGCGACCGGCTTGGAGATTTCGAGCGAGCGGAGGCGGCTCACCGAGCCGCGGTTCTGCACTCCGGCGCTTCGCCGACCATGGAATCAAACCTCGCGCGGTCGCTCGCCCTCGCCGGGAGGCGCTCCGATGCCGCCGCCCTGGCCGAACGTTTGAGCGCGGAGGGCCTCGCTCCTTATCGGCTCGCCACTATTCAGGTGGCGTTGGGCGAGAATGGGCATGCCATCGCTTCGCTTGAACGCGCCTGGTCGGTGCGAGATCCGTGGCTGGTCGTCCTTAAGGTCGATCCGATGCTGGATGCGATCCGAAACGACATGCGCATCCGGGCGATCGAGAAAGAGGTGTTCCGTGGCTGAGTCGGAAACGGGAACGATGAGAGCAGTCGAAATTGCCGAGCCGGGCGGGCCCGACGTTCTGCGTGTGGTGGAGCGTGATATCCCTCGACTTGGGCCGTCGGATGTCCTGATCCGCGTCTCCGCGGCCGGGGTCAATCGGCCGGACATTCTTCAGCGCGAGGGAAAGTACCCCCCGCCGTCGGGAGTCACGGACATTCCGGGCCTCGAAGTGGCCGGCAAAGTTGTGTCTACGGGCACCGATGTCGCTTCGCTCCGGCCGGGCGACCTGGTGATGGCTCTCGTCGCCGGTGGCGGCTATGCCGAATACTGCGCGGCCGCGGCCACCTCGTGCCTGAAAATCCCTCATGGGTTTTCCTCGATTGATGCCGCCGCCGTACCCGAGACGTTCTTCACCGTGTGGGCGAACGTGTTCGAAGGAGGCCGGCTGCAGCCGGGCGAAATTTTCCTGGTCCACGGAGGCGGGAGCGGCATTGGGACCACGGCGATTCAGATGGTGAAAGCCCTCGGCGGACGGCCGTATGCCACCGCCCGGGGACCCAAGAAGTGCGCGGCGGTTGAGGCGCTGGGCGCGCTCCGTTGCATCGACTCGACCACGCACGACTTCGTGACCGAGATGAAGGACCTGACCGAAGGCCGCGGGGTCGACGTCATTCTGGACATGCTGGGAGGGGATTACACAAATCGCAATGTCCAGGCCCTTGCCTTCGAGGGCCGGCTCGTTCAGATCGCGACCCTTGTCGGAGCCAAGGCCGAAATCAACATGGCCCTGATCATGCAGAAACGCCTGACCGTGACCGGATCGACGCTCCGCTCACGGCCGGACTTCGAAAAAGCGCGCATCGCGCGGGCCCTCGGGGAGCGGGTCGTTCCTCACATGGAAGCGGGCACCATCAGGCCCCTGATCCACATGACCTTCCCCCTCGAGGCAGCGGGCAAGGCTCACGCGCACCTCGAAGAGGGCAATTCCGTCGGCAAGATCGTGCTGACGATCGACTAGGACTAGGTCTCCCCGGGCGAATCGTCCTCGGGTTCAAGACCGGGAATCGCCAACTGGCGGGGGGCGTGGGAGATCGTTTCGATCTCGGGAATGTCGTCTCCAACCGCGGCGCCGAGGTCCTTGAATCGCCGCGCCTGAACCAGCACGCGACTCTCCATTGACCCCACGGCTTTGTTGTAGGCCATGGTCGCCTTGCCCAGAGCCTCGCCGACCGCTCCGAAATGATTGGCCATGAGGCTGATCCGGTTGTAAAGCTCCTTGCCCAGTTCTGAGATCTGCTCGGCGCTTTGGGCAATGCGTTCCTGCCGCCAGCCGTAGGCGGCTCCTTTGAGCAGGGATAGAAGAGTCATCGGCCCCGCTGGGATGACGTTGCCTTCAACGGCGTCGTCGAGGAGGGATGGATCGGCCTGCACCGCGTCCGCGAAGGCGCTTTCGATGGGCACATACATCACCACAAAGTCGGGGCTGCTCGAAAGCTGATCCGCATAGGACTTGTCGGAGAGTTCGCCTACGTGCTTGCGGAGCTGTTTCGCGTGGAGCTGAATGAGATCGCGGCGTGAGTTCTCGTCTCTCGCGTCCTTGGCGTCGAGATACGCGGACAGCGGCACTTTGGCATCCACCACGACGGTTTTGCCGCCCGGCAGATGGACGACCAGGTCGGGACGCAGTCGCGAGTCTTCTCCCTGGATGGTCGACTGTTCGACAAAGTCGCAATGCTGGACCATCCCCGCCATTTCAACGACGCGGCGCAGCTGAAACTCACCCCACCTTCCTCGAACGCTCGGCGCCCGCAGCGCGGTCACGAGCTTCTCGGTTTCGCCCCGCAGGAGGATCTGGCCTTCCTTGAACGAAGCGAACTGCTCGGAGAGACCCGAGTACGCTTCCCCCCTCTTCTGCTCGATTTCGCGAACGTGCGATTCAAACTTCGAGAGGGACTCACGAATCGGAGAAACGAGCTGGGCGAACGTGGTCTCCTTGGCGGCAAAGTCCTTGAGCGCGCTTTCGCGGAATTGGCCGAACGTCGCGTGAGCCTGATCGAGAAACGCGGCCCGACTCTTGTCGAGCGCGTCCATGGAAAGAGCCTGGAAGGCGTCCTTCATCGACGTCTCGGCCCGGGCCATGAGTTCGAGCTTCTCGAGCGCGGCCTTCTCGGACTCAAAGAGCCGGGTCAGGGTCTCGGCGATCCTGACCTGGGCCTCGCTGAGCTTCGCCTCGCGCTCGTCAAGAAGGGCGCGGGTAGCAGCGAGCTCGCGTTCAAGAACGGGAACTCTTTGCGCTATCGCCTCAAACCGCGCGCGTTCGGTCGCGACTCTGGACGTTTCCGCCGAGGTGACCGCCCGCTCGGCCGACTGGCCGAGCTTGCGGCCCAGGGCAAAAGCCCCCGCGGCCACCAGTAAGAGGGCGACGAGGGCGACGATCAGAAACGTGGAGGTGAGAACCATCGGGACGCAGTCTATTGAAGCTTCTTGTTTGTCCTGCGGCAAAACGCTCAGTTAGATTGCGCTTGACCATGGCCCGAACTCGAATCGCTGCGGCGTTGCTCCTGTGCCTTGCGGGCGGCGCGCTCTCCCTGATCCTCCTGTCCAAACATTACGGGGTTCCGCTACTCGGGGAAGCCGCCCTCGCCGCGTGTGGGGAAGGCGGCGGGTGCGACATTGTGTCGCAGAGCCGATATGCGGTCTTACTCGGATTGCCCCTCGCGGCCTGGGGACTTCTCCTTTACGGCTCCCTTCTCGCCCTTCTCGCCCCTGCGTTGTTTCGACGGAGGGAAGAAACTCCGGACCCGAGCCCCTCCTTCGCTTTCTTTCTGGTGGCCCTTTCGGTGGTTATCGATGTGGTCCTTCTGGGCCTTCAGATCTTCATCATCAAGGCGTTCTGCCGGTTCTGTCTAGCGACCTATGTTGTCAACCTCTTCATGCTCGCCGCGTTGTGGCCGTTCAAACAGGCGTCCCAGGCGATGAACTTCCTCTTCACACCGAGGGCCCGCGGGGCGCTCGTCGCCTGGGGGGTCGCGACCCTGTCGGTCGCCGCCGCCGCTATGGCGGGAAACGCCGCCCTGCAAGGTCGCAAGACCGTCGCGAGCGGTTCCATTCTGGGCCTCCCAACCATGCTTCAGGCGCCGGGGAAGGCCGAGAAGGGTTCGGTCGAACAGCAACTCACAGAAGCGCGGGCCGAAGCCAAAAAGTGGAGGGACACCCTCGACGACGAGAAGAGACTTCAGCAGTATCTGAACCAGAAAGCGAAGGACGACTTCAACAACTCCGCGGTGGCGAAGCTCGATCTGTCGCGGTCGCCTTCCCAGGGCGCTCCTCACGGTCCCATCGTCCTCGCGACCTACTCGGACTTCATGTGCCCCTTCTGTCGGGATCTCGCCTCCGCCCTGCGAAACTATCTCCCCCTGTCGGGGAACCGGATCCGGGCCCACTACAAGCACTACCCTCTCGACATGAGTTGCAACGTCCGCATCGGGCAAACCGTCCACCCGGGCGCCTGTGAGCTGGCGCTCGGGGGAATCTGCGCCGAGGAGAGTGGCCGATTCTGGGAATACCACGACAAGGTCTTTGCTCAAAGATGGGACCGCGCCACCCGGGAGGATGTCCTGAAAATCGGCGCTTCCGTGGGCCTCGAGGGCTCCCGGCTGAGTTCGTGCATGGACTCCGCCACGGCCAAGGGCAGGCTGGCCCAGGATGTCGAAGAGGGCGGGCGTGTCGGGGTCGAGTCCACACCTACAATCTTCATCAACGGTCGCAAACTTCAGTCCATTGGTGTGTTCCTTCTCGGCATCGAAGAGGAACGAAAACGCCTGAATCTGCCTCCGCTCGGCGGAACTCCAATACCCAAAGGCCAGTAGGTCTGCCGAGGAGAACAGAGCCATGACCAGCACCACCCTGAATCCCCCCGATCAGATCGCGGCCGGGAAACTCGACATCAAGGTCACCCGAATTCCCCGCACCCGGGTTTTGCCAAAAGCGAGCGAGCTGGGCTTTGGCCGGATCTTCACCGACCACATGTTCGCGATGGACTACGAAGAAGGCCGGGGCTGGTTCGATGCTCGGATCATTCCTTACGGACCGATCGCCCTGGACCCGGCAGCCTCGGCGCTTCAATACGGCCAGGCCATGTTCGATGGCTGCAAGGCGTTCCGGGCGCGCGACGGCCGGGTTCTACTCTTCCGCGGCCGGAGACACGCGGCTCGATTGAGCGATGGAGCGCCGCGGCTCGGGATGGTGGCTCCTGATCGTGAGGCGGTGCACGAGGCCATGACCGCGCTCATTCATTTCGAGCGGGACTGGGTGCCGACCGAGCCGGGCACGTCGTTATATCTGCGGCCCACCCTCATCGGCTCCGAAGGGTTCCTCGGGGTTCGGGGGGGCAGGAATTTTCTCTTCTACATCATCCTCTCGCCGGTTGGCGCTTACTACCCGGACGGGATGAAGCCGGTCCGCATCTGGGTGGAGAAGGACTACATACGCGCGGCCAAGGGTGGTCTCGGCGCGGTGAAGGCCGGGGCCAACTATGCCGCCAGCCTTTTCGCCGCGAGCGAGGCGCAGAAACGCGGCTACGCGCAGGTTCTGTGGCTCGACGCCCTGGAGCACCGATACTGCGAAGAAGTGGGCGTCATGAATCTGTTCGTTCAGTTCAAGGACGAGATCGTCACGGCGCCTCTCGGTGGCACGATCCTCGAGGGCGTCACCCGCGACTGCGTGATCACCCTGCTCCGCGAGTGGGGGTACCCGGTCAACCAGCGCAGGTACGCGTTCGACGAAATTGTCGAGGCAAAGAAGAACGGGACCCTGGGCGAAGTGTTCGGCACCGGAACAGCAGCGGTGATCTCGCCGGTGGGAGAGTTTGGACACAAGGACGGCGTCTTTTCAACCTCCGATGGTTCCATCGGCCCGCTGGCCAAGCGGCTTCACTCAACCCTGACGTCCATTCAGTACGGCGAGAGCAAGGATCCCTACGGCTGGACCGAGGAAGTCACAGGTGTTGCGTAAACTCAGGAACTATGAACTCACTGTCGAACGTCTTCACCAATCCTGCCTCCAGACGCGTCGCTCTCACGGCCCTCGGAGCCCTGGTAGTAGCCGCCGGTTTTTCGTTTGGCCAGGAGATGGCGAAACCGGCTCAGACGTCTTCGCGCGCAACCGGTGAGCAGAAATACAAAATCAACGTGAAGGGTCCGGCGGACGCGCCGATCAAGGTCGTCGAGTTCGCGGATTTCATGTGCCCGGGCTGTCGGGACGCGTCGGGGGCCCTTCGTGCGTACTTCGCCCAGCAGGGTCCCGACATCAATCTCACGTTCAAGAACTTCCCTCTCGAACAAACGTGCAACCCAGGCATTGGCCGCACCGTCCACAACGGAGCCTGTGAATTAGCACTCGGTTCGATCTGCGCTTCGCAACTCGGAATGTTCTGGACCTATCACGATCGGATCTTTTCGAGGGCATGGGAAGTGGCCACCCGGCAGGATGTGATCGACAACGGCGTCGCGGCCGGCATGAACAAAGCCAGGCTGGAAG
>JANLWV010000410.1:0-11340 GCA_031364765.1 Vicinamibacteria bacterium | reverse complement strand
CTCTGATTTCCGAGACGGTGACGGGAAGCAGGAATGGTTCGTCTTCAAGCACGCGGATTCGGAACCCTGAAACCAGGACCGGATCGAGATCGATGTCCATGAATGCCGTGCGGGGGGTCTTCCAGAGATTGCGGGCCAGGGATGTGAATGCCCAGTCACGGTCGAAGGGGAGCACCGGGGAACGGGCGTCGTCGTCCACGAGGGCCTCCACTCGAAAACGGGTTGGGAACTCGGCAGGCAGCGGGAAGAACAGGCGGATACGCCCGAGTCGTTCAGGCGTTGTGAAACGCACACGGACAAACGTGCTTCGATCCTGGCCGGCGCCCGTCGACCACGAAGTACGCGGATCTCCATCTCGCAGAACGACCGTGTCAGCGTCTCGCTCGGGCAGACGAAGGGCCCAGCCATCCCGCGCGATCTCTTCCATCTCTGGTCGCGAACGAAAGGAGTCCGTCATGAACGAATCTTTCGCCCGAGGTGGCAGGCCTAACAGCCGTGAGCCGTCCTCGAAGGAGGCAAGCACGGCGACCCCCGCAGGCAGTTCAAGATTTGTCCGATCGACGATTGCGGTCACTCCGAGGTCCGACAGGAACTTCAGACTTCGCTCGGAGGGGAAGTTGAACAGATGCCACTTGGCAAGGTTATAGAGGGGCGGAAAGTAGCCAGTGAAGCCCTCGACCGTCCGCTTGCCATGCTCAATCGCGTAAAACATCAAGATCGCGTCGCTGCGCTCCATCCAGTGCCTCGAAGCAGGGACCTCGGCGACCACCGCGCTTTCGGGCAACCTGCGTACGGCGGTGTAGACATCTCGCGATGGTTCCCGAGGGGGCATCTCATCGAGGAATTGTGGCGTTGACAGGTGCTCCGCAAGGGCCAGAATCAAGAGCACCCAGGCGAGCCGCCTGGAACGCGAGACCACCGGGCCGAGTCCCAGGGCAGCCATGATCGCCACGTTGAGATTGACGAAGATCGCGAAACGCTCCGGATACCGAATCTGCCTGAAAACGGGCATGTGCTCGAAGAGCAGACCGTAGAGCCCGGGGCCGAGCCTCCGGCCCGCCACCCAGATCTCCGGACCTAGACTGGCTGCGAGGCTGAACAAACTCAAGAACAGGAGGGCCGCAGCCAGCCTCGGGCGTTGCCGCAACAGGGTAAGCGTGCCGGGGACGCAGAGGATCAAGGCAAGAAAGCCCTGGAAGTGCGCGGCATTCTGGTTCGGAAGGCCATGCCCAAGGACCGAGCCATACATCAGGTTCTGAGGCAAAACGTGAAGGTAGCGATCGAGGGGCACCGACTGTGGCTCGACCCGTTCGAAACCGAACTCGCGGCCGTTGGAAACGTAGGGCCAGGCGAAGGCGAGGACGAGAATTGCCGCACCCGCCAGCGTCACGCTAACCCGAAGGAGGGCGCGGGCGCGTAGCCCAATCAGGGCCAGAAGGACTGGAACGAGCAGAAACGGCAGGTACACCGCCCAGTACATGCAGCTCAACGCCTGGAGCAACGCTACACCTCCAACGGCGAGAGCCCTAGGCCACGAGGGCCGTCTCGCGAAGTGGAGGCAGGTCAGCAGGACGAGCGGAAAGAACTCGTTCGAGAGGATCTGTGAACGGACCACCTCGTTGATGTTCCAGGTGTTGAACGCGTAGAGGCCGCCACCGAGAAAAGCCCCGAGACGCGAAGCCCCCAACTCGCGGGCGAGGAGGAACATGAAGAAGCCCGACAGGACCAGAGCTGTGAGCACCGAAACGTTGTAGGCGAAAGTCCAGCTTCCGGTCGCCTCCGCGACCGGGCCAGCCAT
The DNA here is from genome assembly GCA_031364765.1 of Vicinamibacteria bacterium. GTDB lineage: Bacteria > Acidobacteriota > Vicinamibacteria > Fen-336 > JAGNNV01 > JAGNNV01. Next base: position 9,542 of record JANLWV010000410.1, on the reverse strand, counting down.
GAGTGCTGGGACGAAGAGGTGTTCCGAAAACGCCACGGAGTTGGCATAGGGGTAGAAGGCGCTCCCCCGAAGCAAGGCGCCGGGTTGAGTGAAAAGGTTTCCCCACACTGTGGCCATGGCCCAGGTGTTGAGGGGGGGAACAGCCTCGTACGGGACATGGGCGATGACGTATGAGAAGGGCGCCGTGACAAGGGGCCATGTGAACAGGAGGCTCAGGAGAACAAAGCCGGCAAACGGGGCGACTACTCCCTTTTCCGGTCCTGACTCAGAGGCGCTTGCGGGCGCTTCAGTCAAGCTGGAACATCGCCCGCGATGGGCGGCGATTTATGCTGGAGTGCGTCATGGGTACCCCGTTGAACGAAATCCGATTCTCGACGAGAAAGACCGTACTCTACTCAGTCTTGCTTACCATGGCGGGGCTTGGCCTGATCGAGGCGGCGGCAAGGTTCACGCAGCCCGGACTCCGGACACTCCCGCTCTTCCTGGTCCGGCAGATTGATACGGATATCGAGTTGCCATTCATGGAACCCGACCCGGAACTCTTCTGGAAGCCCGCACCCGGCTTTTCGGAGCCCATGTGGAGCGGGCGGGTGACGATAAACGCCGGCGGACTGCGAGAAAACTCCCCAGCCCGCGCCGGCGCTTCCAAACGCATGCTGTGCTTTGGGGACTCCATCACGTTTGGCTTCGGGGTCGGCAACGAGGACACTTACCCGGCGGTGTTGGCAGCCCTCCTGGAGCCCCTCGGGATCGAGGTCCGCAATGCCGGAGTCACGGGCTACACGAGCTACCAGGCCCTGCGCTGGCTGAGACGACAACTCAAGAGTCAGCGCGTGGACGAAGTCACGCTGCTGATCGGGTGGAACGACAGTACGGCGCGCCCGATCACCGACGCGGAATTTGGAGCGCGGCTCAAGTATTCCACGTGGACCGCCGATCAGGCGCTGCGGCGCCTCGCGATCTATCGACTGATGAAGGCAACCTGGCTGCGGCGCGGCTTTGAAACCAATGGCGGGCAAACGCCGCGAACGACAGCCAGGGTCCCGCTCGAAGACTACGCGCGCAACCTTGAGCTGTTCGTGACCGAAGCCCGGGCGGGCGGAGCAAGACCCCATTTCATCGCCCTTCCGAGCAGGTTGATCCAGGGCGCGCAGCCGAGACACACTCAATACTCCGACACGCTGGCCGCGGTGGCGCAACGTCTCTCCGTGCCCCTTTACGATGTGGGAATTCTCAGCGATTCCCACAAGGACATCGCAGGCATCGGCAACGCTTCATACTTCATCGATTCGCTGCACCTCTCGCCCGATGGCAATCGCCTGATGGCGAGCCTGGTCGCCCGCCAACTTCAGCGTTCAGCGCGATGACCAGGGATCTTGGGGCAGTGGGATCAGGCGACCGCACTCTCCAATAGCCGGAACGGGCGGCGGCGTCCATTTCCGCGAGGATTCCTCCGGGCGCCGTGAACGTGTTGTTGGCGTGCATCGGGGCGGTGATCTTATTCGCTGAACCGCCTGCTCCCATTGACTCGATTGGCTGCCGCCCCTATCGTTCCGCCAGTTTCGGTCGGTGGTCCGGGGCCCATGGATCCCATCAACTAAGGAAACAAGGAATATGAACAAGACCATAATCGCGTTCCGCGGCATGTGGCTCACCGCCCTCGCGGCCCTCTTCGGCCTGGCCTTAGTGGCGGATCGCGCCTTCGCGCAGGCGCCGACCTTCCGGCTTCTGACTTTCGAAGCCGGATCAAGCGGCCCGCGTCTCGGATCAACGCGAGGAAGCGGCGAGCAGGAGGTCGTCGATGTGCACAACGCCATCCTCCAGCTCATCAAGGCTCAAGCACCCGAGCTCCGCGGACTGCCTCCCATTCCTCCCGACATGCTGTCTCTGATCGAGGCGGGAGCGCCATCGCTCGCGGCGGTCCGGACGGTTCACGACGCCATCACCAAACTCAAGGCGAGCGGCAAATTCACCGAACCGGGCGCGACTCTTCGCGTCTTCTACCCGGAGCGGGGCATCAAGTACCTGCCTCCGGTCCTGAACCCGTCCAAGATCTACGGCGGGGCCGGCGCTTATCTTCGCAAGAACGCCGACGGCACGCCTGGCGCCTACGACAAGGTGGAATTCCCGAGCTTTTTCCTGAAGCCACCCTCCTCCATGACCGGTCACGAATCGGAGATCAACTTCGAGGGCTTGTTGACGACGGGGGTGCACGAGCCGGAGATGGCCGTCATCATCGGCAAGCTGGCCAAGGACGTTTCGGTGGCGCAGGCCATGGACTACGTGATGGGTTACACCATCCTGAACGATGTGAGCGCTCGCGACCTCCCCGCGGGCAAGCATGCCTCGCAGGGATCCGTCATGAGCAAGGGTCTCGACACGTTCAGTCCGGTCGGGCCCTACATCACGCTCAAAGAGGATGTGCCGAACGTCGCCAACCTGGAGGTCTACGCGAATCTCGACGGCGTGCGCCACAAGTGGCCGGTGCCGAATGGGAACACTTCGTTTCTCACGTTCAGCGTTGCCGAGCAAATCGCGTACTTGAGTGAGAGGCACACGCTGCTTCCCGGAGACATCGTTTCGACCGGCGTTCCCCAGCCAACCGTCCCTCTCAAAGAAGGCCAGACCGTCGAGATAGTCGTCGAGGGCCTCGGCGCCCTGCGGAACCGGGTGGTCTCCAAACCGGTGCCTGGACACACGAAGTTCCCGGCCCGAAAAGTTCCCTAGAGCGGATCCTTTATCCCTTTGCTTTCGGGGTTCGGCCCACCATCGGGCGGATGAGCTTGGCCGGGTCGGCGAGGGGCACGGCCCGCCGCAGCGTGGATCCGCCGACGCGCCTCAAACCATGGAGTCGTCCTTGCCAGGCCCGCGCGGTGGTTCGGGCCGCCCTTACGGGCCGACGGCGCTCTCCAGCAGCCGAAACGTGCCGGCATCGGCGTCCATCTCCGCGAGGATGCCTTCGGGAACGGTGAACTGTTTTTCGATGTGGCCGATCATGGCACCGCGGTAGGTCGGAACGCCGAGCGGCTTGATGTGATCGTCGAGGACCTCTTCGATCGTGAGTGAGCCATAGCCACTGCTGTCGGGCTCGCAGTCTGAACACTGGCCCCAGATGAAGCCCTTGATCCCAAAGAGCAGGCCCGCGAGCTTCAGGTGCGTGAGCATCCGGTCGATGCGATAGATGGCCTCGTGAACGTCCTCCAGAAACAGGATCTTGCCCGCGAAGTCCGGCAGATACGGTGTCCCGACAAGATGAGCCAGAACGGTCAGGTTGCCGCCGATGAGCCGGCCCTCCGCCCGGCCCGCCGTCACGGCCTGCGTGCGATTGCCGACCGGTGCGATCCGGCCCTTGTAGTCGAGCTCGTTCACATACTGGACCGGCTCGCCCTCCATGGCGACGCGCTTGAACCAGCTCGCCGAGAGCTCGTTCCAGGCCGAAAAACCCGTGGGCGCATGGAAGGTCACGAGACCGGTCTTTTTCGGAATAGCCATGTGAAGCGCGGTGATGTCGGAGAAGCCGAAGAGAACCTTGGGATTCTTCGCGATGGTTTGGAAGTTCAGGTACGGCAACGTCCGGGCGGCGCCCCATCCTCCACGCACCGCGCAGATGCCGTGAACCGAGGGATCGGCGAAGAGCGCATTTATGTCGGCGGCTCGGTCCACGTCTTTGCCGGCGAGGTACCCGTAACGATCGAGCGCGTGCGCGCCCGCTTTCACGTTGAACCCAAGCGCCTTAAGGTTATCGGTGGCGATCTCAAGGTCCATCTTCTGAAACGTGGCCGACGAAGGGTGGATCAGGCCAAGCGTGTCGCCGGGCTTGAGACGCGGCGGCTTGACCACTACGCCGGCCCTGGGCTGGGCGGTGGCGGTCTTCGCGAGGGCCGCGAGAGCTGTGGCTCCGGCGGCGGCTACGAACTCTCGGCGGTCGGTCATCGGTTGGGTGTCTCCAAGCCGAATCATCGCATTGTGGTGTCCGTAAGCGGACACCCCGAACACCGGGACGCTGGGGCGCTAGGCGGCCGAGGAACCGCGCTCGGCCGGTTCCTCTTTCACCCGCCGCAGGCCGAAGCGCTTCATTTTCTCGGACAGGGTGGAGGGCAGCAAACCCAACGAGGACGCGGCCCGGCGCTGATTCCAGTGCGAGAGTTCCAGGGCCATCAGAACGATCTTGCGTTCGTAGTCATCCACCATCTCCTTTAGGGGCCGACGGTCGGGGAAGAGGAAACCTGGGCTCGTCTCTAGCATGGCAACTGTCCTCATTTGGAACGGCAGATAGAACGCCTTTGCCAGATAAGACGCATTGAGCGGCGCATTGGTTCCCGAAAGAACTGAAATCATTCGGGTTCAAGAAGTCGAACGGGCTGCTTTACCGGCGCATTACAAACGTCACACAATAATCTCCACGCAAGACACTTAAGCGACCCCGGCCCATCGGCGATCCTTCCCGCATGGTGATCCAAGTCCAGTCCCCGGTAAAGACGTACGACAGTGTCCAGGCCCTTCGCGGGATCTCAATCGACATAGCGCAGGGCGGCATCGTCGGCCTCCTCGGACCGAACGGCGCCGGCAAGACTACCTTCGTCGAGATCCTCGAAGGCCTGCGGCCCGGGACATCCGGCTCAGTGCGGGTCCTTGGCCTCGATCCACAGAGAAACCTGGTCGAACTGAGGCAGAAACTCGGCGTCCAGCTTCAGCACACGGAGTTCCCCGAAGCGCTCACGGTTGAAGAGACGTTGCGGCTGTTCGGCGCTTTCTACCCGAAGACGCTTGGAGTAACAAAGATCCTGGAGGCGGCCCGTCTGACCGACAAGAAGAAAGCCCCGGTGCTGAGCCTGTCTGGCGGGCAGAAACAGCGTCTCGCCATCGGTCTGGCCACACTCCATGATCCTGAGTCGCTGTTGCTCGACGAGCCGACATCCGGCCTCGACCCCATCGCGCGACGGGGCATTCACGAGATTCTCAGGAACCTGAAGGCCCTGGGAAAGACAATTCTCGTTTCGTCGCACTATCTCGACGAGATCGAAGCGCTCGCCGATCGCGTGGTCATTCTCCGCTCCGGTGAGATCGTGGCCGACGGACGGCCTCTCGACCTGCTCGCGCGGGCCGAGGGTGCTTCGACTTTGTGGATCGAGGTTGACCAGCCGGTCGATCCGGCGAACCTGGTGCCTGGTGCGACATTCGAGGGACGCGATGGAGCGTTGCTTCGCTACACCACCAGGGACTCGACCGCCGCGATCGTCGGCCTGGGGGTTTCCCTCAAGTCGTCCAACGCGGCGCTCCTCGATCTACGCCTCAAGCGACCCACGCTTGAAGACCTCTACATCCAACTCATTGGCGATCCTGCGGCGGCTCGCGACCTCACAGAGGCGGCGTAACCATGTTCCTTCAAGGCTATCTGGCCCTGGTCCGAGCGCAGTTCACCGCGTTCCGGAGATCCAAAGCCGCTCTCTTCTGGTCCCTCCTCGACGCGGGAGCCTCCGGTTATCTGCTCAAGGACGCTCCGTCCGAGAAACTGGGCGACGCGGTGCGTCGCGTCCACGCCGGGCTTCGCGTCATCGACCCCGAACTCGCCCAGGAAGCATGGAGCGATCCCGACCCGCTTTCGGACCGCGAGCGGCAGGTCCTGCGGAGTGCGGAAGAGGGACAGACGAGCGCCGACATCGCTGGGAAACTCGGTCTCTCTGAAGGCACGGTCCCCAACTACCTCTCCGAAGCCATCAGCAAACTCGGGGTCACGAACCGGATCGAAGCCGCGCGGCTGGCGAGACAAAAGGGCTGGCTGTGATTTCTCCCTCTCCGTGCTACCTTTGGGATGAATGGTTCTCGCTCGCGCCCTTAGAGTTCTGAGCCTGGTCGCAGCGACCACCGCGCTCGCCCAGGAACCCCAGGTTTCTCCGTCGCCCACACCTGCGCCAACACCCCCACCCGGCCCCGGCATCGCTCCGGCCACGCCCTCACCCGAACCGACCATAAAGTCCTCCATAGACGGCGTTTCCATTCAGGCTCCGGCGTCCACCCCAGCACCATCGCCCTCACCCACGAAGGCAACGTCCCCGACGCCGCTCCCCGTTATCGAAGAAACACCGCTGGGGCCCGGCGAACTCAGAATCCGCGCAAACCGTCAGGAGGGAGGCCAGGGCAAGCTCCATTACGAAGGTTTTGTCGACCTGCGCTTCGGCCAGAGTCGAATTCAGGCCGACGCTCTGGACATGATCGACGAGCCCAAGCCCGGGGGCGCCTCGTCCCAGCGCATCGAAGCCACCGGCAACGTCGTCTTCATGAGCGGCGAGGAGCGGATCTCCGGCGAGACGCTGCGCCTGGACCTCGACACCGGCAAAGGGGTCTTTACCAAAGCCAGCGGCTACCTGCAACCTGACGTCCTTTTCGAAGCCGACAGTATCGAGCGGGTCGACGCCGACACCTATCGACTGAAAGGCGCCACTTTCACCGCGTGCACGCAGCCCAACCCGCGCTGGATGTTCAAGGCCAGGAGCGCCACCGTCGACATCGACAAGTGGATCAAAGCCTCTTTCGTCGGCCTGCGGATCAAAGGCATCCCCACGCCTCTCATCATTCCGTACTTCCAGTTCCCTATCAACCCTGATCAACGCTCCACCGGCCTTTTGATGCCGCGCTACGGTTCGAGCAGCGTCAAAGGGCGAGAGATCGGGCTTGGCTACTTCTGGGCGATGGGACGAAGCATGGACCAGACGTTCTATTACGATTGGTACACCCAATACGGCATCGGCCTCGGACATGAGTTCCGATTCATCAGGAACGCCGGCTCGCGGGGCAGCTTCCGTTCGTATTTCACCCGACCGACGGGCGCGCGCACGTTCGCCTACGACTTCGACTGGGCCGCCTCCCAGGCTCTTCCGCGTCGCTTCAAGGCCACGCTCTCCGCGAACTTCTATTCGGACCTGACCTCAAGGCAGAGCCTGCAGGATTCGCTCGACTACTCGTCGACTCGGACGAGACGGGGGGCGGTCGGACTTCAGGGTTCGATCGGCCCGGCCTACGTGAAGCTCGAAGCCGACACCAACGATGTCTTTTTCTTCGACGATTCGATCCAAAGACGAAGGCATCTGCCCCAGCTCCGGATCAACCAGTCTTCGAAAAAGATCGGCCGGACGGGGATTGCTTTCGGCTATGAGGCGACCGCGGAGAGGCTGGCCCAGGGCAACGCCGTCCAAGGCGAAGACCTGGTGCTGCAGCCGTATTCGCGAATCGATCTGGCGCCCCAGATCACGCGATCCATCTCCCTCCCCTTCCTGCAGATCACGCCCAAAGCGCTCGTGCGCTACACGCGCTACGGCGCGTCTAAGGACAAAAGCGGCGGTCTGGACGGCCCGGCCCTCGATCGCCGGTTCTTCGAGGGCTCGGTCGAGGCGCGGGGACCCAGGCTCTTCAAGCTCTTCCGTCTCCCTGGCGACTTCTACTCCGAGAAATTCAAGCACACGTTCGAGCCGGAGTTTCTTTACACCTACAGATCGAAGGTGAAGACCTTCGATTCGATACCGAGCTTCGACTACAACGACCAGTATCCCGGCACCAACCAGGTTCTCTACGGTCTGACCAATCGGATCTACGCGAAGCGGATGGGCCCCGCCGGCAAACTCGTCACCCACGAGCTCCTCAACTGGCGCCTCTCTCAAACCTACTACTTCGACATCGGCCAGAACCAGGGTCAGTTCGATCCCAACTACTACTCCGCCGTCTTCGCCCGCGGCCCGGGCGGCGCGCCGTCGCACCAGTCGCCCATCCAGTCGAACCTCTCTATCCGGCCCACGCTGTCGTCGTCGCTTGCCTTCGGCACGGAGTACAACCCGAACTTCAAACAGTTCTCCAGCGTGTCCCTCAACGGACGCCTCCACCAGCCGCGGCTCACCCTGCAGGGGGGCTGGTCGCGGCAGGTCCGGTTGACCGAGGTCGCGGCCGAGCGCACGGCGCAGTTCGACACCCTCCGCGGCAGCGGCAAAGTCGTCGTCTGGCCCGAACGCCTTACCGTCGAGGGGTCGCTGACCTACGACGTTTTGCAGAAACTGATGCTCCAGTCCACCGCGCGCATTCGTTACGGCATCCAGTGCTGCGGTTTCGCGGTCGAGCGGATCAACTACAACACACGCTACCGGCAGGAATCGAAGACCACCTTTCAAGTTGAAATCGCGGGAATCGGATCGATCGGAAATTTCCTGGGCGACAACCCGGCAAATCAGAACAATGCCGGCCGCAAATAAGCGTTCCCGGATTCTGGTCACCGGCGCCGCCGGCTTCGTGGCCTCCCATCTCGGCGAAATAAGCGCGGATCGCAACGATCTCGAGCTGGTCGGCCTGCAACGTCCGACCAGCGTCACCCGCGTCCTGCCCCGCGGATTTGTGGCCGGCGTCGAGGCCGACCTCCTCGACCCGGACAGACTCAAGGACGCGGTCAGCGAGGCGAAACCTGACACCATCATCCATCTCGCCGGACAAAGCAGCGTCCAAGAGTCGTATCGCAATCCGGGCGGCACGCTCCTCGCCAACGTCCTCGGCACCCAGCATCTTCTGTTCGCGGCCGAGAAGGCCCAGGTCCGCCGGGTTCTGGTGGTGGGTTCGGCCGACGAGTACGGCGACGTCACACCGGAAGACGTCCCTCTTCGTGAGGATCGTCCCTTGGCGCCATTGTCGCCTTACGCGGTGAGCCGGGTCGCGCAAGGGGCCTTGTGCTCGGAGTTCTCCCGGCGCAAGACGGTCGAGATCGTGCGGACGCGCACGTTCCCTCATACTGGCAAGAGGCGAGGCGCCGTGTTTGCCGAGAGTTCCTTCGCACGGCAGATCGCCGAGATCGAGCTGGAGCGCGCCGCCCCGGTGATTCTCGTCGGCAACCTCGACGCGATTCGAGACTTCAGCGACGTGCGTGAAGTCATTCACGCTTACCTGCTCCTGCTGGAACGAGGCCAAAGCGGCGCCGTCTACAACGTCTGCTCGGGCCGGGGCGTAATGATGCGGGAGATCCTGGGCGCGCTCGTGGCGCTTTCCAGCGTAAAGGTGGATGTTCAAGTCGATCCCTCGCGCCTGCGTCCTTCGGATCTGAAAGTGCTGGTCGGAGATCCGTCCCGCCTTCGCGCGGCCATCGATTTTGCGCCTTCAGGGAAACTCGACGGGGCTCTCGCTGATCTGCTGGCCGACTGGCGCGATGCGGTCAGGCGCGGAAAAAAGATGGAGGCGCGCCACTCTTGAGAGTTCTGGTCACCGGCGGAGCCGGTTTCCTGGGGAAGAACATGGTGTCAGCACTTCAGGCCGCCGGCCATGAGGTTGTGCTTCTGGTGCGCGGGGGGCGAAGGCCCGGCCTGCCCGAGAACGCCCGGGTCGTCGCGGGAGACGTGCGCGACGCCGGTGCCTTTCAGGCCGCCGCCCTGGGATGCGACGCGATTTTCCACGCCGCCGCTTTGGTGAAACTCTGGAGTCCGCGGCTTGCGGACTTCGACGACATCAACGTGGGCGGTTTACGGAACGCCATCGCGGCGGCGCGCGCCCACAACCTCCGTCTCGTCTACACCTCG